>NZ_JBFULY010000006.1:0-209208 GCF_054049655.1 Cellulomonas sp. P5_C5
CTGCACGGTGGTCCCGTCGCGACCTCCGACGACGACGGCCACCCGGGGATCGCGCCGGAGGTTGGCCACCTTGCGCGACGACGCCCGCGCGTCCAGCACGAGCTCCCCGGAGTCGGTGGCCGTGACCGGCAGGTACGCGGCCTGCGGCGACCCGTCCGGGCCGAGCGTGCTGAGGACGGCGTCCGCGTGCGCGCGGACATGGTGGACGAGCCCGAGTCGGTCCATCGCGGCATCGTAGAGCCGCGACGAGCCGGCGCCGGGTACGGTCGTACCCGCTGACCCGGACGTTCCGGGCGACGGAGAGGGACGCATGCGCTCGTCGGTCGTGGTGACGGTGGTGGTTCTGGGTGTCCTCGGGCTCGCCGGGTGCACGGGCGGCGACGACCCCGAGCCCACGGGGACGAGCACGTCGGCGGACGCCAAGGCCCCCGGCGGGACGGTGCAGCAGGCGGGGACGGTGTTCGACGCCACGTTCCCGGTGCCGGGGAACACGGACGCCGAGGTGCGCGTCGAGGTGGAGCCGCTCGTCGTGACGGGCAAGACGATGGAGCTGCGCGTCTGGTTCACGCCCGAGGACGACTCCCTCGCCGACGGCGAGACCACGAACATCTACGAGATGACGGGCGAGGACCTGCGCCCGTCGTTGAACGACCTGGAGCACCTGACGCAGTACTTCGTGCTGAGCGAGACCGGTCAGGACTGGGAGACGGACGTCTTCGCGAAGACCGTCAACGGTGAGCCGCTGCTCTACCAGGCGTGGTTCGCCGCCCCGGCCGAGCAGGTCGAGTCGCTCGACCTGTCGCTGGTCGCGTCGTGGTCCCCGTTCGAGAACGTCCCCGTGACGTACGAGGACTGAGCGGTGCGACCGATCTCCCGTCGACTGCCCGCCGCGGCAGCGCTCACGCTCGTCGTCGCCGTGCTCGTCTCCGCGGCCTCCCCGACGACGGACGACCCGACGCCCCTGACGCTGGACGACTTCCCGCCCATCACCGACGGCGTCCTCACGAACGGCCTGYTCTCCGTCCGTGACTACAGCGACTCGCCGCCGTTCTTCACGGTCCGCCCCTACGAGGCCGACCCGGCCATCCACCAGGTGGAGCAGGTCGAGCAGGAGCAGGACCAGACGTCGGTCACCCTTGCGTCGGACATCCTGTTCACGGTCGACGGCAGCGAGCTGTCGGAGGCTGCGACCACCGCGATCGGGGAGCTCGTCGCGCAGGTCCCCGCCGGGGCCACGGTCACGGTCGACGGGCACACGGACTCCGTGCTCGACGACGCCCACAACCAGGCCCTGTCCGAGGCGCGGGCGCAGTCGGTGGCCGCCGCGGTCGCCGCCGCCCGTCCCGACGTCGTGCTCGACGTGCACGGGTACGGCGAGTCGCAGCTGAAGGTCGCCGAGGGTGGCGACGACATCGCCGACGACCGCGCGCAGAACCGCCGGGTCGAGCTGCACTACACCGGCGCGCCCCCCGAGGCGGCAGCCGAGGCGACCCCGCTGCCGACGCTCGGCGCCGCCCAGCCCGGCCCGTACGGCGACCCCGGGCTCGTCGTCCCCGTGCCGACGTCGCTCCTGGCCGAGCAGACCGTCGACGCACCGGGCCGTCCGGGCGAGAAGGTGCGCGTCGGGATCGAGAGCCTCGACGTACGCGGCGCGTCGATGCGGCTGCGGATCGTCCTCGAACGGCTGGACGGGTCGAGCGAGCCGGTGAACCTCTACGACCTGCTGGACGACAGCACGCTGCGCCCGACCGTCGCGGACCGCGTGCACCTCGTGGAGTACCGGACCCTCTCGAACACCGGTCAGCGCTGGGACACCGACAACTTCGGCCTCGAGCTCGTCCCCGGCTCGCCCGTGCGGTTCGAGGCGACCCTCCCGGCCCCGCTCTACACGACGGAAGCGCTCGCCGTCAGCGTCGACTCCCGCTGGCCCGCGTTCGAGGACGTGCCCGTCACCTTCCCCTGAACTGGTCCGTCGGCGATGTCGATCCGGCGGTTCCACCGTTCGACTGATCGGTGAGAGGGTCCGAAGGGGACCCCGACACGGCAGGAGAAGAACCGTGAAGTACATGCTGATCATGCGCGCCACCGACGAGGCTTACGCGGCGTTCGCCGACATCGACTTCACCGAGATCATGGAGGCGATGGGCCGGTTCAACGACGAGATGATCTCCGCCGGCGTGCTCCTCGCGGCGGAGGGCCTGGACGATGCGGCCGACAGCGTCGTCATCGACTTCTCGTCCCAGCCGCCCGTCGTCAGCGACGGCCCCTACGGCGAGACCAAGGAGCTGTTCGGCGGCTACTGGATCCTCGACGTCGCCTCCAAGGAGGAAGCCGTCGAGTGGGCCAAGCGGGCACCGCTGACGGGCCCCGGCCAGAAGACCGAGATCCGCCGCCTCACGAGCATCGAGGACTTCCCGCAGGACAACGAATGGATCCAGAAGGAGCGTGCGTGGCGGGAGCGGACGGGCCAGCTCTGACCCCGTCGGCCGGCAGCCGCGGGAAGGCGAGTGCGTGCGTGGCGGGAGCGGACGGGCCAGCTCTGACCCCGTCGGCCGGCAGCCGCGGGAAGGCGAGTGCGTGCGTGGCGGGAGCGGACGGGCMAGCTCTGACCGCGTCCGGGACCGGGCGGGACGCGGTCGAGGCGGTGTGGCGGATCGAGTCCGCGCGCATCGTCTCGACCCTCGCCCGGTACACGGGCGACTTCTCGCTGGCGGAGGACCTCGCGCAGGAGGCGCTGGCGGCGGCCCTGGTGGCGTGGCCGCGCGAGGGGATCCCGACCAGCCCGGCGGCCTGGCTGATCACGGTGGCCCGGCGGCGCGCGGTCGACACGTACCGACGTCGCGTCGCGCTCGACGAGCGGCACGCCACTCTGGCCCGTGACCTGAGCGAGAGCGTGGGCGACGACCTCCTGTGGGACCCGGACCACATCGACGACGACGTGCTGGCGCTGATGTTCGTCGCGTKCCACCCGGTGCTGTCGCGCGAGGCGCAGGTGACCATGACGCTGCGGGTGGTCGGTGGTCTGACCAGCGACGAGATCGCCCGGGCGCTCCTGGTGCCGACCTCCACGGTCCAGGCCCGGGTCACGCGCGCGAAGAAGACGCTCGGCGCGGCGCAGGTCCCGTTCGAGGTGCCGCCGCCCGACGAGCGGCGCGAACGGCTGGCGGCGGTGCTGAACGTCCTCTACCTGGTGTTCACGGAGGGCTCGTCGGCGACGTCGGGCAGCGACTGGATCCGCCAGGACCTCGCGCACGAGGCGGTCCGGCAGGCCCGGGTGCTGGCGCAGCTGGTCCCCGACGAGCCGGAGGTGCACGGCCTGCTGGCGCTGCTGGAGCTGACCGCCGCCCGGTTCCCGGCGCGGCTGCGCGACGACGGCGAGCCCGTCCTGCTGGAGGAGCAGGACCGTCGGCGGTGGGACCGCGCGGCGATCCGGCGCGGTCGCGCGGCCCTCGCCACCGCGGGCCGGGTGGGTCGGGGGCTGGGTGCCTACGGCGTCCAGGCCGCGATCGCCGAGTGCCACGCGGTCGCCCCGTCGGTCCAGGAGACCGACTGGGACCGGATCGTGGTGCTCTACGAGGCGCTCGGGCGGCTGGCGCCGTCGCCCGTGGTCGAGCTGAACCGCGCGGTCGCGATCTCGATGGCGCAGGGTCCCGCGGCGGCGCTGCCGGTGGTCGACGGGCTGGTCGCGGCGGGCAGCCTGGGGGACTCGCACCTGCTGCCGAGCGTCCGCGGCGAGCTGCTGACCCGTCTGGGTCGGCGGGAGGACGCCCGTCGTGAGCTGGAACGGGCCGTCGGCCTGTGCGGGAACGAGCGCGAGCGTGAGGTGCTGGAGCGCAAGCTCCTGGCGCTCGGCTGACCCGACCCGGCCGCGATCACTCTGGAGACCTTCGGTCGGGCGATCCCCGAGGCGTGAATCCCGTGGACGACACCGGCGGTCCGCTGCCATCGTCGTCCGGATGGAACAGCTCTGGGACKCCGAGACCGCACGCCGCTACGACACCCCCGGCACCGGCATGTTCGCGCCCGAGGTCCTCGGGCCGACGGTCGACCGCCTCGCCGCGCTCGCGGACGGCGGCCGCGCGCTCGAGCTCGCGATCGGGACCGGCCGCGTCGCCGTGCCGCTCCACGAGCGGGGGGTGCCGGTCACCGGCATCGAGCTGTCGCCGCACATGGTCGAGCAGCTGCGGACCAAGGTCGACGAGGCCGCCGTCCCGGTGGTGCTGGGCGACATGGCGACGGCCACCGCACCGGGCGAGTTCCGCCTCGTCTACCTGGTGTTCAACACGATCGCCAACCTGCTCACGCAGGAGGAGCAGGTCGCGTGCTTCCGCAACGCCGCCCGCCACCTGGTCCCGGGGGGCCGGTTCGTGATCGAGCTGTGGGTGCCGGAGCTGCGCAAGCTCCCGCCGGGCGTGGAGGCGACCGTCTGGGCCAGCGTGCCCGGCTACATCGGCCTCGACACCTACGACGTCCTGCACCAGCGGGTGGTGTCGCACCACTTCAGCTTCGGCGAGGGCCGGCAGGCCGAGCTCGGTCGCACGCCGCACCGGTACATCTGGCCGTCCGAGCTCGACCTCATGGCGCAGCTGGCGGGCTTCACGCTGGAGAGCCGCGACGCCGACTGGTCCGGCGAGGAGTTCACCGCCGACTCCCGCTCGCACGTGTCCGTGTACCGGCGTGGCTGAACGCGCCCTCCGGGTCCGTGCTCTGACCGCGGCCGACGAGCCGCAGGCCCGCGCGGCGCACGAGGCGCTCGCCGGCGAGGGCGTCGAGTTCTGCCTCGGGCTGGACGACGCCGGGTCGTGGGCGGCCTGGCTCGAGGAGGGCGAGCTGCTCCGCGCGGGTGGGGGCGTCCCGCCGTCGGTCCCCGAGACGTTCGTCGGCGGCTTCGTCGGGTCGACCCTCGTCGGCCGGCTGTCGGTGCGGCACGAGCTCAACGAGCGGCTCGCGCTCGTCGGGGGTCATGTCGGGTACGCGGTGCTGCCCGCACACCGCCGGCGGGGCTACGCGGGCGACCTCATGCGCGAGGGGCTGCGCATCGCGCGCGAGGTCGGGCTCGACCACGTCCTGGTCACGTGCTCGCCCGACAACGTCGGATCGGTGCGGACCATCGAGCAGGCGGGGGGCGTGCTGCAGGACGTCGTCACGCACCCGACCGCCGGGCTCAAGCGCCGGTACTGGATCGCGCTGGCCGACGGGGCTGATCACGCGCACGCTGAAACGCCGGGCATCGGCACCCCGCGCTCGCCGTAGCGTGCGCGTCGTGGTCGAGTCACCCCTGCTGCTCCGCGCCGGTCCGGACCCGACGTGGCTCCCGCCCGGAAGCCGCGCCGACGTCCTGCTCGGCTCACCGCCGCCCGACGAGCCGACCGGTCTGGTCCGGCTCCTGGTCGTGCGGGGCGACGCGTTCTTCTGCGTCCCCCGGGACGACGGCCGGACCGACCTCCCGACGCGGCACGTCGCGCCCGGCGAGGACCCGCAGGAGGTGGCCCGCGCGCTCGCCTCCGTCGTGCTCGGTCCGCAGGCTGACGTCCGGCCGTGGGGCTACGTCCGCAACCTGGTGCTCGAACCCGACGCCGACTACCCCTGGCCGACGCCGGTCGCCTGCTTCAGCGTGTGGCGGTCGGCGGCCGGCACCCCAGTCGTGCCGGGCGGGTGKGTGTCGCGGACCGAGCTGGGCGAGCGGCACTGGTGGCCGCTCGCCGAGCACGCCCTGCGTCAGCGCCGACGCGACTCCGGGGACCAGCCGTCGGTGCCCGACAGGTAGGCGCGCACCGTGAACGCCTTCGCGTCCTCCGGGGTCAGCTGGGGGCGGTCGGCGGTGACCAGGGCGCCGGGGCCCCGGTTGTGGTGCTCGGCGAAGCGGGCGTCCCGCCAGGACCAGCCGCCGGAGAAGTCGCTCCACGCGACCGCCCCGACGTGGTCCCCGATCCACGAGTCCCGCACGAGCACCTGCCCGATCGCGTTCGGGTCGTTGCTCGGGTGCCACGGCCGGCCGAGGAAGACGGTGCCGGCGGGGGCGTCGCTGGTGAAGCGGACCCGCGTGAACAGGAAGCCGTACGGGTTGTCGATCATCGTGCTCGGCGCCGTGACGTACCCGTTGTTCGTCGTCGACCCACGGGTCAGCGAGCGGACCTCGCCACCCTCGAACACCGCGGTCGCGCGCCCGAAGATGAAGTCGACGTCGCCCTCGACGTAGCAGTCGCGGAAGTACGCCCGGGCGACGACCGCCGCGGACGAGCTGTTCACGTAGAGGGTGTCCTGGTTGCCGAGGAACCGGACGCCGTCGAACACGAGCCGGTCCGCGCGCGTGAGGACGGCGACGGCCTGCCGGTTGGTGATCTCCGGGTGCGCGGCCTCGTCGAAGAGGTTGGCGAACGTCAGGTTCCGGGCGGTGAAGTCGGCGCCGTCGAGGGTCACGCTCGCGCTGCCCGAGGTGCCGTACGGGCCGGAGCCGTCGGGCTTGGGGGTGCCGTTCGCGTTGTCGTAGGCGATGACGACGTCCTGGGCGTGCCGGCCCGTGCCGACGAGCGTGAGGAACGGCTTGGTCGCGGGGACCTTGACCAGCTCCCGGTACTCGCCGGGTCGCACCGCGATGACCCACGGCTCGACGGCGCCGACGGGGGCGGCGTCGATGGCCGCCTGCACGCTGGTGAAGTCCGCGCGGCCGTCGGCGGAGACGGTGGCATCAGGTCGGTCGTGGCGTGGACCCTCGTGTGCGGCCGCCGCGCCGGCGATGCCGCTGAGCGCGACACCGAGCACGGTGGAGGTGACGAGGAACAGGCCAGTACGTCGTCGTACGTGCATCTCAACCCCTGCGAGAAAGCGCTTGCCCGGCGGCGTGACGACGCTAGGGGAGCGGACGCTGGGACGTCAAGGGCTGGCCTTGTAGACCAGGTGTAGACTCACGCGATGGCCGAGAGCACCACAGTCCGGGTCCACACCTCCACGCGTGACGCGCTCAACGCGCTCAGCGCTGAGCGCAACACCACGGTCGAGGCCGTCATCAGCGAGGGCATCGCGCTGCTGCGCCGGGAGCAGTGGCGTCGGCAGGCCGAGATCGACTCGCGCGCGGCCGCTGCGGACCCCGACGACCAGGCCGAGATCGCGTCCGTCCTGCGCGACCTCGTCGGCTGATGCGTGGAGACGTCTATCGACTCAGGGCGGGCGCCACGCGCGGGCACGAACAGGCCGGTCCACGGTTCGCCGTGGTCGTCCTCGCGTCGCGCTTCGACCACCTGACCACCTGGCTGGTCGTCCCGACGTCGACCCGCGCCAACCCGTACGTCTTTCGACCACCCATCACGATCCCCGAGCACGGCGAGACCTTGGCGCTCTGTGACGCGCTGACTGCCGTCGACCCGCAGGCGCGACTGGGCGAGAGCGTCGGCTACCTGTCCCTCACCGACATGGAGGGCATCGACCGCGCGCTCGCCGGGCTGCTGGACCTGGCATGACGGAGGGTGGCGCGCACGGGTCCCGTGCACGCCACCCCGGTCGTCAGGAGGCGCGCTCCAGCATGACCCGGTCCTCGGGTCCGAGGTGCTTGCCGGGCCCGTGGCCGTGGCCCGGGTGCGGCTTGCCCTTGCCGGGGCCGGAGACCCCGTTGATGGCCGACGTGTCCCACGCGAGGCTGTACGTCGACGCCGCGATCGCCTTGGTCATGATGCCGAGGGCCGTCGCGTTCACGTTCGACAGGTTGTCGCCCGCGGAGTGGTAGTTCGGGTCGTGCGTGATCCCCGCCGTGCCGCCGAAGAGCGCGACCTCCTCGTCGGTCTTCACGTCGTCGGCTCCCGTGAACAGGCCGGATGCCGGGACGCCGTTGAGGATGAACGCCTGGTAGTCGGAGCGTCCGGAGAACTCGGTGTCCACCCACGGCTGTCCGATCGAGTCGAACCAGCTGGTCAGCACCGCTTCTGTCGCCACCGAACCCTCGGGGACGTCGACCGGGGCCGGGTAGGTGGACTCGTTCGCGTCGTACACGCCGATGATGTAGTTGGGCGAGCCGACCATGTCGTAGTTCAGGTAGGTCGCGATGCGGTCCAGCTCACCCTCCTGCGTGGCCAGCTCCTCGACGTAGGCCGTCGAGCCGATGAGGCCGAGCTCCTCGGCACCCCACCACGCGAACCGCACCGTGTTGTGGTGCGGGGTGTGCGACTTCGCCAGCTGCACGGCGACCTCGAGGATCGTCGCCGAGCCGGTGCCGTTGTCGTTGATCCCGGGGCCTTCCTCGACGCCGTCGAGGTGCGCGCCGAGCATGACGACGTTGTCGTCCCGGCCCTGCTTGGTCTCCGCGATCACGTTGAAGGACTCGGCGGTCTCGGTGTGGCTGCTGACGTCGAGCGTCACGTTCACCGCACCGGCGGCGAGCGCGGCGGCGAGCGCCTGCCCGTCGGCCTGCCGGACGCCCGCCACGGGGATGGTCAGGCCTTCCGCGCCGAGCGTGCCGAACAGCTGCACGTCAGGGACGTTGTTGTAGATGACGACGCCGATCGCGCCGGCTGCTTCGGCGTTGGCGGCCTTGGTCGCGAACGGGCACGTACCACGGCTGATGAGGGCGATCTGTCCGGTGGCCACGACGCCCGACCAGTCGGTGGCGAGGCACCCGAGGGGGTCGACGGGGGCGACCAGGTCGGCGGTGACGCCGCCGACGGGGGCGTTCGGGGAGAACTCCATCTGGTCCACCTGGTAGGCGGCGGATCCCGGGGAGTTCTCGGTCAGGGTCTCGGTGTCGATGATCTCGCGGTCGAACGTGAACGGGTCTCGTTCCGTCCGGTACCCGGCCTTGCGGAGGGTGCGCTCGACGTAGCGGGCGCTCTCCTCGTAGCCGGACGTGAGGGCGGCACGGTTGCCGCCGTTCTTGTCGGCGATGCGTTGCAGTGCTGCCAGGTGACCCTGGACTGCCTTGGTGGTGACCTTCTGGGCGAACTTCTCCGGGGATCTCCCGCGATCGTGCGCCGCCGCCGGGGACGTGAGCGCCCCCGCTGCGACGATGGCGATCGATGAGGCTAGTGCGACCAGAGTTCGACGTGCCGCCATGCGGTGTCCTCCTCACACGTCGGCGCGACCTGTAGGCCACGCCGGGCCAACCCCCTGTCGGCCGGGACCTAGATCAGCACAGAACGGTCACAGGCGGGAGATGGTTCGCGGCGGCAACTGACAGCGCTCGCCGCCTGAGACGGCCCTTGTGTGGCTGGATTCGCGCTCGATACCTTCCGGCCACGCCGAGGGAGGTCACGGATGGAAGCCGCGCTGGTCGCGCTCCTGCTGGTCGTCCCCGTGCTCGCCGCCCTCGTGCTCGTGCTCCGGCGCGGTGGCCTCGCCTCGCTCACGCACGTGCGCGTGCGCGGTGCGCCGTGGGCCCTGACCGGGGCTGCCGTCCAGGCGCTGCGCAGCGCCGACCCCGCGTGGGCGCAGGGTGTGCTGCACGCTGCCGGTGGGGCGCTGGTGCCGCTAGCCCTGGCCGTGTGCGCGGTCGGGTTCGCCTTCGCCAACGCGCGTGGAGCGGGACGTCCTGTCCGGGTCGCGCTCGTCGTCGCGACGGCGGGTGCCCTGTCGAACGCCCTCGCGACCGCGCTGAACGGGGGGATGCCGTTCTCCGTCCCGGCGGCGCGGTCGGTCGGGCTCGACGTCGCCGGAGCACCCGGGCACGTCCCGATCGACGGCTCGACGCTGCTCGTCCCGCTGGCCGACCTGGTCCCGGTCCCGGGGGTCGCGATGGTGTTCAGCGTMGGCGACGTCCTGCTCTGGGCCGGCCTCGCCGCGGTGCTGGTCCTTGCGGCMGCCCGGCACACCACACTCCCCGGCGACGCCGCCGGGGTGCACCACCCACCTGCCGCGGCTCCGGCCACGGCTTCCACCGTCACGAGGAGCACTCTGTGAAGAACCGACCCTCCGCCACGCGCGTCTACGTCACCCTGTCGAGCATCGCCGTCACCGCCGCTGCGGTGTACGCGTTCGCGGCCCCGTTCAGCCGGACCAACTGATGACGCGGCCGTCCGCCACGCGCGTCTACGTCACGCTGTCGAGCATCGCGGTGACCGCTGCCGCGGTGTACGCGTTCGCGGCTCCGTTCCACAGCACCAACTAGGCCCGGCCCGGTGGTGCGGCGGAGCGCCGCCGCACCACCGGACGGGGTGCTCAGATCTCCCGCAGCACCTCGCGGGCGAACCGCACGGACCGCTCGCGCAGCCCCTCGATCCGGTGCAGGACGACCCCCGCGGGGTCCTGCCCGGCCTCGATGAGCGTGGGCTTGCGACGCACGTTGTGCGAGCACTCGAAGCCGGTGCAGATGAGGGTGCCGATGGTGTCGCCGTTGCGGCCGGGGCCACCGGCGCGGCGGGCGACGTACATCGAGACGTCGTCGGTGGCGTAGACGTCCTCGCACCAGGCGCAGACGGCCCGTCGGCGGGACGCGGTGCCCTCCGGCGAGCGCAGGGTGATGCCGACGAGCGCGTCGTCGACGGGCACGACCACGTACGCGCGCAGCGGTGCCTTGCGGTCGATCCAGCCGAGGTAGTCGAGGCGGTCCCAGCGCTGCTCGGACAGGTCGGCGGGGAGGGTGAGCTGCGCGGCCTCACGGCGTGAGCAGTTCACGAAGGACGTGCGGATCTGGTTCTCGGTCAGGGGGTTCACGGGCACGGGCTTTCGGGGCGGCGGGAGCCGGCACGGGTTCGTGACGGCGCGAGCGCCCGCCGAGGTACGCCCGAGCACCGGCGGATCACGTGTCCGTCGGTGGTGTCGCCACGGGTGGCGTCAGGCGTGCTGAGCGGGCGTCCGGGCCCCGGCTGAGCAGGCCAGGACGGCCGCCTCGCTTCCCTGGTGCGTGGTCATGGGCTCGATGGTGCGTCAGGGCCGGGTGCGTCGTCCAGTCGGACTCATCAGGCTGCGGGCGCCGCGAGCGCCTTGCGGACCGTCAGCAGGAGCTGGCCGACGACGTCGTGCGGCGGCGTCGTGCCCTCGCGCAGCTCGCTCCAGCCGAGGTAGAGCGACGACCACAGCACGCCCTGCAGCCAGCCGCGGGTGAGGCGGGTGTCGAGCGTGCCGTCCGCCAGCCCGCGCGTGCACGCGTCGTCGAGCGCCCGCGAGAAGCCGTCCTCGTCCCCGCACTCCTCCAGCGACACGACCTCGGTGAACAGGAGGGTCAGCAGGTCGCCGAGCTGCAGGCACGTCTGGCACGCGCGCAGCAGGGCGTCCAGCCCCGGCCCGTCGTCGAGCCGGGCGCGCGCCCCCGCGTCCGTGAGCCGGCGGGCGGCCTCCTGGGTGAGCGCGGCCAGCAGCTCCGCACGGTCCGGGAAGTAGCGGTGCAGCGTGGTGCGGCCGACGTCGGCGGCGTCGGCGATCTGGCCGAGGCTGGCGCCGGGGTCCGCGGCGAGGACCCGGATCGCGGCGTCGAGGATCGCCCGGCGGGTCCGGCCCCGCGTACCCGTGTCGAGGTCGACTGTCATCCACCGAAAGTATCAGCACGTTCCACCGAGGGACAGTGTTGACCTTTATGGAACAGCAATGTTCCACTAGGTGGATGACGGACACCGACGCCCCGCGCGGCGAACGGCTGCGCATCCTCATCGGCTTCGCCCGGCCGCACCGCAACACCCTCCTGCTCGGACTCGCGCTGAGCCTCGTCGCCACGGCGATGGGCCTCGCGACGCCCATGGTCACCAAGTGGGTGCTCGACTCCCTGTCGGAGGGGCTGAGCCTGGCGACGCCCATCGCGCTGCTGCTCGGGCTGCTCGTCGTCGGGTCCGCCGTCGGGCTCACGCAGTGGATCCTCATGGGCACCGTGGCCGAGCGCATCGTGCTCGACGCGCGCGAGTCGCTGGTGCGCAAGTTCCTGCGCGCGACCGTGCCCGCCGTGACGCGCCGCCCCGTCGGCGAGCTGGTCACGCGCACCACGTCGGACACGCTGCTGCTGCGCGAGGCCGCGTCGTCGAGCCTGGTCAGCCTGGTCAACGGGGTCGTCGCGCTCGTCGGGACGCTGATCCTCATGGCCGTCCTCGACCTCGTGCTGCTCGGCACGACCATCGCCGCGATCATCGTCGTCAGCGTGCTCATGGCGCTGCTGCTGCCCGGCATCGCGAAGGCGCAGGAGGCCGCGCAGGAGTCCGTCGGCCGGCTCGGCGGCACGCTCGAAGGGACGCTGCGCGCGGTCCGCACGGTGAAGTCGAGCCGCGCCGAGGAGCGCCAGGGCGAGCGGATCCTCGCCGACGCGCGGGACGCCAAGGACCACTCGGTGCGCGCGGTGCGTACCACCGCGGTCGCCTGGACGATCTCGTGGGGCGGCATCCAGCTGGCGATCGTGGTCATCCTGGGCCTCGGCGCGTGGCGGGTGTCGCAGGACCTGCTGGCGGTCTCCAGCCTGGTGGCGTTCCTGCTGTACGCGTTCAACATCGTCGGCCCGATCACCGAGCTGACGCAGGCCTTCACGCAGCTGCAGTCCGGCATCGCGGCCGCCGCGCGCATCCGCGAGGTCACCGAGATGGAGAGCGAGCAGCCCGTCGCGGCCGGGCGGGTCGACGAGACCGTCCCGGACGACGCGACCCCCGTCGTCGAGCTGCGGAATGTGACCGCCGCCTACGGCCCCGACGCCGAGCCGGCCGTGCGGGACGTGTCGTTCGCGGTGCCGCGACGGGGGCACACCGCGCTCGTCGGCCCGTCGGGTGCCGGCAAGACGACCGTGTTCTCGCTCCTGCTGCGCTTCCTCGAGCCGCAGTCCGGGGAGCTGCTCCTCGACGGCGTCCCCTTCGCCGAGCTCGGGCACGACCGCCTCCGCGAGCGCTTCGCCTACGTCGAGCAGGAGACGCCGATCGTCCCGGGGTCCATCCGGGACAACCTGCTGTTCAGCGCGCCCGACGCGACCGACGACGAGCTCGACCGCGTGCTGTCGGCCGTCCGGCTGGACGGGGCGTTCGACGCGCTCCCCGAGGGGTTGGACACGTCGCTGACCAGCACGTCCGTCTCCGGCGGTCAGCGTCAGCGCATCGCCCTGGCCCGGGCGATCCTCAAGGCGCCCGAGGTGCTGCTGCTCGACGAGGCGACCGCCCAGGTGGACGGCCTCACCGAGTCCGCGATCCACGACTGCATCCGGGACCTGGCCGCGCGCGGGGCCGTCGTCACGGTGGCGCACCGGCTGTCCACGGTGCTCGACGCCGACACGATCCTGGTGATGGAGGACGGGCGGGTGCGGGCCCGCGGGACCCACGAGGAGCTGCTCGCGTCCGACGAGCTGTACCGGGACCTGGTCGAGGCGCTGCKCATCGGCGTGGAGCTGCCGGGACGCGTCGCCGTCAGCTGACCTCGGCCGCTCAAGATGCTCAGCATGCTGAGTGTTGGCACCCTGGAGGGCATGACGACAACACTCACCACGAGCACCACGACCCGGGACCGGGTCCGCCAGGTCACTGTCCTCGTCGGCGCGATCGTCGCCATCGGCGGCGCGGCCGTCGGCTCCGGCGCGTTCGGCGGCCAGCCCATCGCCGACGCCGCCGACGGCGCCCTCTCCGCGACGGCCACCCCGCTGGCCCCCGACACCCCCGCGTTCTCGATCTGGTCGCTGATCTACCTCGGCCTCGGCGTCTTCGCGGTCGTCCAGGCCCTGCCGCGCCAGGGCGCCGACCCCCGCCTGCGGGCCGTGTCGTGGTGGGTGCTGGCGTCCATGCTGCTCAACACCCTGTGGATCGGGGTCGTGCAGGCCGGGTCGGTCGGCGGCAGCGTCGTGGTGATCCTCGCGCTGCTCGCCGTGCTCGCGGTGATCTTCGTGCGGCTCGTCCGGCTCGCGCACACGGGGACCGCGACCTCGCTGATCACCGACGTGACCATCGGGCTCTACCTGGGCTGGGTCAGCGTGGCGACGCTCGCGAACATCGCCGCGTTCCTCACGGTGGCCGACGTCGGCGAGCTGGGCCTGGGCGCGACGGTGTGGTCGGTGATCGTGCTGGTCGCCGGTGCCGCGCTGTCGGTGGCCTACGCGGTGTTCGGCCGGGGGCGTCCGTCGGTGACCGTCCCGGTCGGCCTGGCGATGGCGTGGGGCCTGGCGTGGATCGGCCTCGGTCGCACGAACGGTCCGCTGGTGGACGAGACGGTCGCGACGGCCGCGTTCGTCGCCGCAGCGATCGCGCTGCTCGCCCCGGTGGTCACCGCTCTGACGGCCCGCCGTCGCTGACGACCACGCCATGAGTGACGCGGCAGCCCTCCGTCGCGTCACTCATGGCTCGGTCGACCGGCTTGAGATCGGGGCGCGATCCGCCGATGCGGAGGGCATGCACCCTCGGGTCCCGATCGCGCGCCCGGCACGTCGGACCCCGCCGCTACGGTGACGCCCGTGCCCGTTCGATGGACCGCAGACCAGGTGCTCGCGACCGCGCCCGACGCCGCGTCCGTGGCCGCCGGGCGCAAGCTCGCGGCACCCGGACCCTGGTCGGACACCGGCGTGTCCACCGACCCGCCCGCGCTGTGGGGATCGTGCGCCGGGTCCGGCAAGACGCCGTACCAGACGGTCGTCGACCTGACCGGTCCCGCCTTCAAGTGCTCGTGCCCGAGCCGAAAGTTCCCCTGCAAGCACGCCCTGGGCCTGCTGCTGCTGTGGTCGGCGGGGCACGTCCCCGAGCAGGAGGGCCCGGGCGACGCGGCCGCCGCGTGGCTCGCCGCCCGGGACGACCGCGCGACCAAGGCCGCCACCCGGGCCGAGGCGACGCCCGACCCCGCGGCGGCCGCACGGCGCAGCGCCGCCCGGGCGAGCCGGGTCGGGTCCGGCGTCGAGGAGCTCGACCGGTGGCTCCGCGACGAGGTGCGGACCGGACTGGCCGGGGCGGACCGCGGAGGCTACGGACGCTTCGACGCCGTCGCCGCCAGGCTGGTCGACGCCCAGGCCCCCGGCCTCGCCGGGTCGGTGCGACGCCTCGCGTCGGTCGCCGCGTCGGGCGAGGGGTGGGCGGGGCGCCTCGTCGAGGAGTACGCGCTGCTGCACCTGCTCACCGTCGGGCACCACCGCATCGACGAGCTCCCTCCCGCGCTCGCGGACACGGTGCGCGCGCGCGTCGGCTACCCGGTGCGCGGCGAGGACGTCGTCTCGACGCCGGGGCTGCGGGACCGGTGGGACGTCGTCGGCCTGCGGGACGGGTCCGACGGGCGTCTCACCACCCGCCGCGTGCACCTGCGCGGCGCGACCACCGGCCGCAACGCGTTCGTCCTGTCGTTCGCGGCCGGCAGCCAGCCGCTCGACTCGTCCCTGCTGCCCGGGACGTCGGTCGACGCCGACCTGCACCTGTACCCCGGCTCGTTCCCCGTGCGCGCGGCGGTCGGGACCCGGCACGACGACCCCGCGCCCGCGAGCCGCGACGGTGGCGTCCCCCTGGGCGACCTGGCGGGCACCTGGGCGGCGGCGCTCGCCGACGACCCGTGGCTCACCGAGCTGCCCGTGGTGCTGTCGGGAGTGCGGGCCGTGCCGGGAGCACCGTGGGTGCTGGTCGACGACGACGGCGCAGCGGTGCCCGTCCGTCGCGGCGACCGTCCGTGGCAGCTGCTCGCACTGTCGGGCGGTCGACCGGCCACCGTGTCGGCCGTGCTCACACCCGCGGGGCTGGAGCCCGGTGGCATCAGCACCGACGACGGGTGGGTGACCTGGTGAGCGCCGTGACCTGGGACGACGTCCTGACGGCCGCGCTCCTCGGCACCGACCGGCGGTCGCTCGACCCGGCCGACCTCCCCGACGACCTCGGCGCCGTGGGTGCACGACTACCTGCCACGGACGCGCCCGGCCGGCTGCTCGGTGCGGCGGTCCTGCTCACCACCGCTCGCCGCGCCGGGACCACCGGCGCGCGCACCGAGCGGCCCGCGCCCGAACCCGCTCCGCAGGAGACGGCCGCGGTCGTCGGCGGCGCCGCGCGGGAGCGGCTCGCGGGACTGCTCGCCCGGTCGGACGGCGARGGTGTCGCGCTGCTCACCGAGTGGCTGCACGTCGCGGCGGAGCGCGCCCTGGTCGCGCCGCCGTCGTTGCTCCCGCAGCTGCTCGACCTGGCCGGCCGTCGTCGCGAGCTCGCCCCCGGCGTCCGCGCGGTGCTGGGCGAGCGCGGGCGCTGGCTGGCCTCGTTCGACCCGGCGTGGTCGACGGCGGCCGCGCTCGACGAGCCGCCCGTCCCGAGCCGTCCCGCGCCCGACGAGGCAGCCCTCGACGCCGCACTCGCCGGCCGGTCGTCGGAGGTGCGCGCGACAGCGCTCGACCTGGCCGCGCAGCTGCCCGAGGCGCAGTTCACCGCCGACGTCACGACCAAGGCGCTGGCGAGCCTGTCGCTGACGGGCGGCGCGCTGGCGGTGCACCTGCCCGCCGACGTGTCGCCGCTGCGGTCGCCCGACCCGTTCCCGGCAACCCCGCCGGGCACCGGTGCGGCGGCGTGGCGCCTGCACCAGCTCGTCGCCGCGACGCCGCTGACCGTCTGGGAGCGCACGTTCGGGCTGACGCCCGAGCAGCTCCTCGCGCTGCCGGTGACCGGCGACTACCGCCCGGGGCTGCACCAGTCGTGGCACCTCGCGACCGAGCGCCAGCGGTCGCGCCCGTGGGCCCGGGCCCTGCTGGCGGCGGACCCGGCGTGGGCGCGCACCGGCCTGCTCGCCATCCTCACGCGGGACGACCGTGCCGACGTGGTCGAGCAGTGGTTCCGGTCCGCGGGCAGCCCGGTCCTCCTGGACGCGGCGCTGACCCTCGCGATCCAGGCGATGCCCGGACCGTGGCACCCGCGACTGCGCGACGCCGTGCTTGCGGTCGTCGCCGCGCCCGAGCGCCCCGCCGACGCGCTCGCCGCCCGCGCACGCACGCACCTGACCAGCGCCCTGACCCCCGACGCGCCCACCGAGGACAGGGTCCGCGCCGCCGCCGCCGACCGCACCGACTCACCGCCGTGGCACAGCGCGCTGCTCCACGTCGCCGACCACCTGTTCACCCGCCGCCAGATGCTCGAGGAGCTCCGTTGACCATCGCACCGACACCGCCCCCGACCGCGCTGCTGCGACCGCACGCCGAGCAGGCGTTCGCCCACGAGCTGGCGGCGCTCGCCGCGGTCGACGACCGTCCCCGGCCGCCCGCGTGGCGGCTGTCGCCGTGGGCCGTGGTGACGTACCTGCTCGGTGACGTGCTGCCCGACGGGCAGGTGATCACCCCGAAGTACGTCGGCCCGCGGCGCCTGATCGAGGTCGCGGTCGCCACGCTCGCCACCGACCGGGCCCTGCTGCTGCTCGGTGTCCCGGGGACGGCGAAGACGTGGGTCAGCGAGCACCTCGCCGCGGCGGTCTGCGGTCGCTCGACCCTCCTGGTGCAGGGCACGTCGGGCACCGGCGACGAGGCCGTGCGCTACGGCTGGAACTACGCCCGCCTGCTCGCCGAGGGCCCGTCGGACGCGGCCCTGGTGCGTTCGCCGGTGATGACGGCGATGGAGGACGCCAGCATCGTGCGCATCGAGGAGCTGACGCGCATCCCGTCCGACGTCCAGGACGCCCTCATCACGGTCCTGTCGGAGAAGACGCTGCCCGTCCCGGAGCTGGGCACGGAGGTGCAGGCCGCGAAGGGGTTCAACGTCATCGCGACCGCCAACGACCGCGACCGCGGTGTGAACGAGCTGTCCTCGGCCCTGCGGCGACGGTTCAACACCGTCGTCCTGCCGCTGCCGGCGACGGAGGAGGACGAGGTCGAGATCGTGACCCGTCGCGTCGCGCAGCTGGGCCTCTCGCTCGAGCTGCCGGCCGCACCCGCCGCCGAGGCGGAGATCCGCCGGGTGGTCACCGTCTTCCGCGAGCTGCGCTCGGGGGAGACCACGGACGGCCGCACCAAGGTCAAGTCGCCGTCGGGCACCCTCTCGACCGCCGAGGCGATCTCCGTGCTGACCAACGGCCTGGCTCTGGCCGCCCACTTCGGGGACGGGGTGCTGCGCCCGCACGACGTGGCCGCCGGGATCGTCGGGTCGGTGATCAAGGACCCCGTGGCGGACAAGGCCGTCTGGTTCGAGTACCTCGAGGCGGTCGTGCGCGAGCGCGCCGACTGGCACGAGTTCTACAGCGCGTGCCGCGAGGTCAGCGGGTGACGGACGTCGAGATCCTGGGCATCCGGCACCACGGACCCGGGTCCGCGCGCGCGGTGCTCGCCGCGCTCGAGCGGCTGCAGCCGGACGTCGTCCTGATCGAGGGTCCGGCCGACGCCGACCCGCTGACGTCGTTCGTCGCCGACCCCGGGCTCGAACCGCCCGTCGCTCTGCTCGCCTGGTCGTCCGCGACGCCCGGCCTCGCCTCGTTCTGGCCGATGGCCGTGTTCTCCCCCGAGTGGCAGGCGCTGCGCTGGGCCCACGAGCACGACGTCCCCGTGCGGTTCTGCGACCTGCCGTCCGCCGCCGTCCTCGCCCGACGAGCAGCCGCGCAGTCCCCGGAGGACGAGGTCGCGGTGGACGGGTCGACGACACCCGGCGACGACGCTGGTCCGGCCGCCGACGCTGGCCCGGCCGACGGCGCTGGTCCGGCTGACGACCTGCTCGCCGTGCGTCGCGACCCGCTCGGGGCCCTCGCGCGCGCCGCCGGGTACGACGACGCGGAACGGTGGTGGGAGGACGTGGTCGAGTCGCGGCCGGACGCCCCGACGCCGTTCCCGGCGATCACCGCGGCGATGGCGGAGCTGCGCGCCGCGGCCGGCCCGCTGCCCGCCGACGAGGAGGAGCACGAGGCGGTCCGCGAGGCGTACATGCGCCAGACGATGCGAGCCGCGATGCGCGACGGCGCCGAGCGGGTCGCGGTCGTCTGCGGTGCCTGGCACGCCCCGGCTCTCGACGGGAAGCTGCCCGCGGCCGCCGCCGACGCGCGACTCCTGCGCGGGCTGCCGAAGGTCTCCAGCTCGGTGACGTGGGTGCCGTGGACGTCGTCGCGGCTGGCCGCCGCCTCCGGCTACGGCGCGGGCATCGTCTCGCCCGGCTGGTACCACCACCTGTTCACGGCCCCCGACCACACCGTCGCGCGCTGGCTGACCCGGGTGGCCGGCGTGCTCCGCGCCGAGGACCTGCCTGTGTCGTCGGCCCACGTCATCGAGGGCGTGCGGCTCGCGGAGACGCTCGCAGGGCTCCGGGGCCGTCCTGCCGCCGGTCTCGACGAGGTGCAGGAGGCCACCCGGGCGGTGCTCTGCGACGGCGACGACACGATGCTGGACCTGGTCACGCGCCGGCTCGTCGTCGGTGAGTCGCTCGGGCACGTGCCCGCGACCGTCCCGACGGTCCCGCTCGAAGCCGACCTGCGGGCCACGGCCCGACGGCTGCGGATCGTCCCCGAGGCGCTGGAGCGCACGCTCGAGCTCGACCTGCGCAAGGACACGGACCTGCAGCGCTCGCGGCTCCTGCACCGGCTGCGGCTGCTCGGCATCGACTGGGGGACCGCCGCGCAGGACACGCGGCGCAGCACCGGGACGTTCCGCGAGACGTGGTCGATCCGGTGGGAGCCCGCCCTGTCGGTCGCGATCATCGAGGCCGCCGTGTGGGGGACCACCGTGCCGACCGCGGCCGCGGCAGCCGTCCGGAGCCAGGCGGCCGCTGCGGACCTCGCCGGTCTGACGGGCCTCGTCGCCCAGGTCCTGCTGGCCGACCTGCCCGACGCCGTCCCCCCGCTGCTCGAGGCGTTGCGCGACCGCGCGGCCCGCGAGCTCGACGTCACGCACCTCATGGCGGCGCTGCCGCCGCTCGTGCGGGCGCAGCGGTACTCGGACGTCCGCGGGACCGACGTCGCCGAGCTGGCGCGCGTCGCCGACGCGCTGCTGATCCGGGTGTGCGCCGGGCTGCCCGCGCTGGTGACGGGCATCGACGACGACGCCGCCCGGACGCTGCGGACGTCCGTCGACGCGGTGCACGCGGCCGTGCTGCTGGCGGAGTCCGAGGCCGACACCGCGCGGTGGCTGCAGGCCGTGCACGGGGTCGCCGACCGCGACGACGTGTCCGGCGTGCTGGTCGGACGCGCGGCACGCCTGCTGCGTGACGTCGGCCGGCTGGCTCCCGACGAGGCCGCCCGCCGGCTCGGCCGGGCACTGTCGGTCGGCGCCGACGCCCCCGCGAAGGCCGCCTGGATCGAGGGCTTCCTCGACGGCGGCGGTCTCCTGCTGGCGCGGGACGCCGACCTGCTGGGCCTCCTCGACACCTGGGTGGCGGGGCTGACCGAGCAGGAGTTCACCGACGTGCTGCCCCTGGTCCGGCGGACGTTCGGCTCGTTCGCGCCGCCGGAGCGCCGAGCCGTCGGCGAGGCGGTCCGACGCGGGCCCGGGGTGCGGGCGGTGGACGGCGCGGCGGCGACCGACCTCGACCTCGACCTGGCCCGGCCGGCGCTGCGCACGGTCGCGACGATCCTGGGGGTACCCGCATGAGCACCGTCGACGAGGCGGAGCGGCTGCGTCGCTGGCGCCTGCTGCTGGGCGGCGAGGGCGGCGGCGCTGCGGCCCGCACGCTGTCCACGAGCGACGCGGCCATGGACGCCGCGCTCGCCGCGCTGTACGACCGGCCGCCGCAGGGTGGGAAGCGCCAGGGCGGTCTCGACGGCTCCGCGCCGCGGGTCGCCCGCTGGCTCGGGGACATCCGGACGTACTTCCCGAGCAGCGTCGTGCAGGTCATGCAGCGCGACGCCGTGGACCGGCTCGGCCTGACCCGCCTCCTGCTGGAGCCCGAGCTCCTCGGTGCGGTCGAGCCGGACGTGCACCTCGTCGGCACCCTGCTCTCCCTGAACAAGGTCATGCCCGAGACCACCAAGGCCACCGCCCGGCAGGTGGTCGCGCGGGTGGTCGAGCAGATCGAGCGGCGGATCGCCGACGCCACCCGCTCCGCCGTGACGGGTGCGCTGGACCGCGCGTCCCGCACGCACCGGCCGCGGCCGGCGGACATCGACTGGGACGCCACGATCCGGGCGAACCTGCAGCACTACCTGGCGGAGTACCGCACGGTCGTCCCGCAGCGCCTGGTCGGGCACGCGCGGCGGCAGCACGCCGTGGCGCGCGACGTCATCCTCGCCATCGACCAGTCCGGCTCCATGGCGTCGTCGGTCGTGTACGCCTCGGTGTTCGGGGCCGTGCTGGCGTCGATGCGGTCCCTGAAGACGTCGCTCGTCGTGTTCGACACCACCGTCGTGGACCTGACGGACCAGCTGGCCGACCCGGTCGACGTGCTGTTCGGGACCCAGCTGGGCGGCGGCACGGACATCAACCGGGCGATCGCGTACAGCCAGAGCCTGGTCACACGGCCGACGGACACGCTGTTCGTGCTGATCAGCGACCTGTACGAGGGTGGGGTGCGCGATGAGATGCTCCGCCGGGTCGCGTCCATGACGTCGGCCGGCATCCAGGTCGTCGTGCTGCTGGCACTGTCCGACGACGGTGCGCCGGCGTTCGACCGGGACAACGCGGCCGCGCTCGCGGACCTGGGCGTCCCGGCGTTCGCCTGCACGCCGGACGTGTTCCCGGAGCTGCTCGCCGTCGCGCTGGCCCGCGGCGACGTGGGCGAGTGGGTCCAGCGCCGGGACGCCGCCGCAGCGGGCTGACAGACGCCCACCCCGGCCGGTGTCGAGTTCGCGTGCTGCGCACGTCGCGGGCCCGCCCCGGCGGTCGTGAACGATCGGCCGGTGTCGGGTTCGGGTGCTGCGCACGTCGTCGGACCGCCCGGCGGTCGTGAACGCCCGGCCGGTGTCGGGTTCGGGTGCTGCGACCGTCGCGGGCCCGTCACGCGGTCGTGAACGCCGGGCCGGTGCCGGTGTCGGTCAGCCGTGCGACGGTCCGGGTGGCGTCGTGGTCGACGGCGATCGTGACGTCGTCCGACCAGCCGGCCGACGTCAGCTCGCGACCGCTCGTCGACTCCCGGATCGTCGCCGCCGGGTCGGGGGTCGCCCGCCAGAGCAGGGCGGCTGCACGGGCCTCGACGGAGAGGTCGTCGGCGCGGAGCGCGGCGGCGATCGCCCCTGCGCCGAGCAGGTCCTCGAGGCTCGGGCGCAGGGTCCCGTCGGGCCACCGCTCGCCCGCGGGGACGAGGACGACGTCATGCCGCGGGTTCGCGGCGAGGTGCTCGGACGCGGCACGTGCGACGGCCGACGCGTTGCGGAGGCATCCGGCGACGACCGCGGCGCCGGTGCTCGCCAGACCGTGCGCGACGGTGGCGCCGTTGGGTGACGGGAGGACGAGCCGCCCGCCGCGCAGGTGCGCGAGCGAGGCCGGCGAGAGGCTCAGGCGTCCGTCGCCCCGCGGCCGGGCCAGTGCGGCGCCCAGGTGCGCGGCCAGCGCCTCTGCGCCTGCGGGGTCGCGGTGCGGGTAGGGGTGGACCGCGACGCCCTGCTCGCACGCGACGGTGACGGCGGTGGAGAACGACAGGACATCGACGACGACCACCAAGCTCGGGGGCCCGTCCGGTTCGAGCAGCTGCAACGCGCCGGTCAGCCCCCACTCGAGCCGGACCCGAGCGGGCCGCTGATCGGGGAACGTCGACATCACCGGCCGAGTCTGCCACCGGCCCGACCGGCTGCCGCGTCACGGCGTGGCGACGCGTCCTTGCCGGCACACACGCCCCATGACCTTCTCGATCGGTGGCAGACGTCGAACCCGACATGGGTGCCGTGAACCGGGCCCGGAGCGAGGCCCATGTCGGGTCCGACGGTTCACGCAACCGATGGTTGCGTCGAGACCGTTCACCGGCTATCGTCATGCGCAACCGATCGTTGCAGAAGGAGAAGCTCATGGAGTTCGGAAGCATCGAGCGCGAGATCCACGTCGACGCGTCGCCGGAGGTCGTCTTCGAGGTGGTCAGCAGCCCCGAGCACATCCGGGAGTGGTGGAACGGCGCGGAGACGGACCTGTCACCGACCCCCGGAGCCTCGGCCCGGGTCGAGTGGCCGGGGGGCGACCACGTGGAGCCGCTCACGGTCGTCGACGTCGAYCCGCCGCGACTGTTCTCGTTCCGGTGGATCTTCGACGACGGGACCGAGGGGCCCTCGCTGCTCGTGACGTTCGAGCTCGTCCCGTCCGGCGCAGGCACCCTGCTGCGGATGACGGAGACCGGCTACCGCGAGAAGGGCTGGGAGATCGCGACCCTCGAGGCCGCCTACGCCGACCACGTCCAGGGCTGGGACCGGTTCGTGCCGGCCATCGCGGAGTACGCCGCCGGCCTGGTGTCGACGCCATGAGCGTCGCCGTCGACGACGACCTCTGGTCGGCGATCGGGGACCCGACGCGGCGCCGGATGCTCGACCTCCTGCTCGCCGACGGAGCCGGCACCGCCACCACGCTCAGCGACAGCCTGCCGGTGACGCGGCAGGCCGTGGCCAAGCACCTGGTGGTCCTCGACCGCGTCGGCCTGGTGCACGTCACCCCCGAGGGGCGCGAGCGGCGGTACCGGGTCGACGAGGCACAGCTCGCCCGCGCGGTGGCTCAGCTCGCCGACGTCGGGGCGGCGTGGGACGCGCGACTGCAGCGCATCAAGAGGATCGCCGAGGCGATCGAACGCAGCAAGAAGTAGCGACAGGAGGAGATCGAGATGGTGGACATCATTCATCGGGTGGGCGTGAAGGGTGCGGCCCTGGACGACGTGTACGCGGCGGTGGCGACGGTCGACGGGCTGGCGGGCTGGTGGACGGCCGACACCACGGGTCAGGCCGAGGTCGGCGGCCTGCTGGAGTTCCGGTTCGAGCCGGGTGGCATCGACATGGTCGTGCTCGACCAGGAGCCCGGCCGGAGCGTGCTGTGGGAGGTCGTCGACGGGCCGCCGGAGTGGATCGGGACGACCGTCCGCTGGGAGCTCAAGCAGGAGGGCGAGTACGTGATCGTCCTGTTCGCCCACGAGGGCTGGAAGGAGCAGGTCGAGTTCATGTCCCACTGCAGCACCAAGTGGGCGACGTTCCTCATGAGCCTCAAGCAGCTGGTCGAGACGGGCACCGGGGCACCGGCGCCGGCCGACGTGAAGATCTCCGACTGGCACTGAGAACGACAGAGGCACCCCGGCGACGGGGTGCCTCTGTCGTACCGCGGCGGCATCATGGCGCGATGGAGTTCGAGTTCACGGGCGAGATCATCTACTGGCGCGGGCCGTCGCCGTTCCACTACGTCCCCGTGCCCCCCGACGAGAGCGCCGCGATCAAGGCGGTGTCCGCGGAGGTCACCTACGGGTGGGGGGTCATCCCGGTGCTCGTGACCATCGGCGACACCGAGTGGGAGACGTCGCTGTTCCCGAAGGACGGCCGCTACCTGGTGCCGGTCAAGGACCTGGTCCGCAAGGCCGAGGCCCTGGACCTGGGCGACACCGTCACGGTGCAGCTGGTCCTGGGCGGCCCGCGCTGACCCAGCGGTACGGGCGGAAGAAGTCGCGCAGCTCCTGGGCGTAGACCTCGGGCTCCTCGATCGGCGCGAAGTGGCCGCCGCGCACCGGCTCGGTGACGCGGACGGTGTTGGCGGTGCGGTCGAGCCACGCGCGCGGTGGCTGGACCAGGTCGTGCGGGAAGATCGAGAACCCGGAGGGCACCTCGACGCGGCGGGCGTGCTGCGCGGGCGGGATCGCGGAGTTGGCGTGGTACATCCGCATCGACGAGCCGATGGTCCCGGTGAGCCAGTAGATCGTGATGCTGGTGAGGATGTCGTCGGGGGAGAGGTCGGCGTCGCTCCACGCGTGCAGCTTCTCGACGATCCACGCCGCCAGCCCGGCCGGGGAGTCGGTGAGCCCCACCGCGGCGGTCAGGGGCTTGGTCCGGTGCATCGCGGCGTAGGCACCCTCGCCCGCACCCCAGGTCTGGGCGTCCGCGATGAACGACCGCTCCTCGGGTGCGAGGTCGGCCGGGTCGCCGGTGTAGACCGGGAGCCCGCCGTCCGTGCGGTGCACCGCGACGACGCGGTCGGGGTGGTCGAGCGCGAGGAACCGGCTGACCCCGCTGCCGATGTCCCCGCCCGCCGCACCGAACCGTTCGTAGCCGAGCGCGGTCATCAGCTCCGCCCACAGTCCCGCGACGCCCACGACGTCGAGCGGCGGACCGTCGGAGTACCCGAACCCCGGCATGTCCGGGACGACGACGTCGAACGCGTCCGCGGGATCCGCCGGGTCGGTGAGCAGCGAGATCACCTTGCTGTACCGCCAGAACGAGTCCGGCCACCCGTGCGTCAGGACGAGCGGCAGGGCGTCCGGACGTCCGGCGCGAGCGTGCACGACGTGGATCCGACGGTCGCCCAGCGGCACGTGGAACCGGGGGTGCCGGGAGAGCGCGGCCTCCTGCGCGGGCCAGTCGAACCCGTCGGCCCAGTAGGCGACGAGCTCCCGGAGGTAGGCGAGGTCCGTGCCCAGCGACCAGCCGGCATCCTCGGGCGACTCCGGCCACCGCGTCGCGCGCAACCGTGCGCGCAGGTCCTCGATGGCCTCGGGGGTGGTCGGCGAGCGGAAGGGCTCCGGCATGCGACCCACCCTAGGGACGGCCGCTGACACCCCACCCGAGCAGGGCGGCGATCTCCCGGGCGATCTCGGCGGGCTCGCGTCCGTCCGTGGCCACGCGCGGCATCCAGGACGGCGTGTCGGCGGTGAGCCGGTGGGCGGCGCGCGCGGACCGCTCGACGTGCGCGGCGAGCTCGGCGCCGGACTCCCGACCGGCCAGCCGGGCGCCGACCACGTCGTCGGACGCGGTGAGCAGCACGCCGGTGATCGCGGGCTCGTCGCCCATCGCCGCCGCCAGCTCGTCGGCCTCCAGCACCGACACGGTGTTCGTGTAGATCAGCCGTCGGTACCCGAGCTCGCGGTAGTTCGCCCAGACCGCCGCGAGGTTGCGCATGCTCAGCCGGTGCTCCCAGGGCGCGGGCCACGCCAGGTCCAGGGTGTCGCCCTCGACGACCGCGTGCTGCACCTCGGCATCCCGCAGGAGCGCGTGCAGGGCGTGCGCCACCGACGACTTGCCGACGCCGGAGCGTCCGCCGATGACAAGGAGCTCAGACATGAGGTGCGCGAGCCGTCGACCCGCGCACGACGAGCTCCGGCGCGAACAGCTGCTCCACCCGCGACGGCTTCTCCCCGCGCATCTCGGCCAGGAGGGCGTCGACGGCGGCGCGGCAGATCGCGTCGACGGGCTGCCGGACGGTGGTGAGCGGCGGGTCGGCGAACGCCACGAGCAGGGAGTCGTCGTACCCGAGCACGGACACGTCCTGCGGCACGCGCAGCCCGTTCGAGCGGGCGGCGCGGATGGCGCCGAGAGCCATGAGGTCGGAGCCGCAGACGATCGCGGTGTGCCCGGAGTCGAGGAGGTCGGTGGCCGCGGCCTGCCCGCCCTCGGCGGTGTACAGCGACGAGCTGACGTGAACCTGGCCATCGCTGTCGTCGGAGAGCCCGTGCCGCGCGAGGGCAGCGCCGAACGCGGCGACCTTGCGACGGGTGGGCACGAACCGGTCGGGGCCGATGGCCAGCCCGATGCGCCGGTGGCCGAGCGCGACGAGGTGGTCGACGGACGCGTCGATCGCGGCCTCGTCGTCGGTGGAGACGAAGGGGGCGTCGATCTCGGCGTTGTAGCCGTTGACCAGCACGATCGGGACGCCGGAGTTCCGCAGCCGCTGGTAGCGCCCGAGGTTGGCCTGCTTGTCGGCGTGCAGGCCGGAGACGAACACGATGCCGTTCACGGCGTGGTCCAGCAGCACCTCGACGTACCGGTCCTCGGACGTCCCGCCGGGGGACTGCGTGCAGAGCAGCGGCGTGAACCGTTCCTCGGAGAGGCGCTGCTCGATGGCGTCGACGAACGCGGGGAACACCGGGTTGGTCAGCTCCGGCACGACGAGGCCGACCAGACCCACCGACTTGGTGGTCAGGGAGGCGGGCCGCTCGTAGCCGAGCAGGTCGAGCGCGGCGAGCACCGCCTGGCGGGTGGYGCCGGAGACGCCGGGCCGGCCGTTGAGCACGCGGGAGACGGTCGCCGTGCTCACCTGCGCCTGTTGCGCGATGTCGGCCAGCCGGGTCTGCACCCGTCGAGCCTACGAGTCCGCGGTGCCGGAGCCGGGCGCCTCGCCACAAAGGGGTCGCACGAGTCCCGGGGGCTGCGGTTATCGTCGGCTCATGCCGACCTCCTTCCCCGCCGACGCCGCCGCCTGGCCGGCCTTCCTCACCACCACCGTGGACGCGTCGCTCGACGACGCCCGCGCACTGCTGGCCCGGCTGAAGGACGGCACGCCGCGCTCGACGACGGAGGTCCTCGGGCTCTGGAACGACGCGGACATCGCGATCGCGACGGGGTCCGCCGCCGCGCACCTGCTGGCGGAGGTGCACCCGGACGCGGACCTGCGGGCAGCCGCCGAGGAGCGCGCACAGGCCGCGGAGGACCTGGTCACGGAGCGCGGCCTCGACCACGAGCTGTGGCAGGTCCTGGCCGCGACGGACGCCGACGGGCTCGAGCCCGGGGCCGCCCGGGTGCGCGAGCACGTGCTGCGCGACTTCCGCCGCGCGGGCGTCGACCGCTCGGAGGCGGACCGCGACCGGCTGCGGGCGCTCGCGCAGCGGTGCACCGAGCTCGGCCTGGAGTTCTCCCGGAACATCCGCGACGGGGTGCGCAGCGTGCAGGTGCGGCCCGAGCAGCTGGACGGGCTGCCCGACGACTTCCGCGCGGAGCACCCCGCGGGCGAGGACGGGCTGGTCACCCTGACCACCGAGTACCCGGACCTGCTGCCGGTCCGCACGTACGCGACGGACCCGTCGGTCCGGCTGGCGCTGACCAGCGAGCACCAGCGCATCGGGTGGCCGGCCAACGAGCCGATCCTCGCGGAGCTGCTCCGGCTGCGCGCCGAGCGGGCCACCCTGCTGGGCTACCCGGACTGGCCGACGTACGACGCCGAGGTCAAGATGATCGGCTCCGGTCAGGCGATCGCGGACCTGGTGGACCGCCTGGACGCGCTGACCGCTGCTCCGGCGGCCCGCGACGTCGACGTCATGCTCGCGCGGTACCGCCAGGACGTGCCCCACGCGTCCGCCGTCACCGCCGCGGACAACCTCTACTACGACCAGGTCATCAAGAACGAGCAGTACGACGTCGACTCCCGCGAGGTCCGCGAGTACTTCCGGTACGAGACCGTGAAGCCGGGCGTGCTGGACGTGGTCTCGCGGCTGTTCGGGATCGAGCTGCGGCCGGTCGACGCACCCACCTGGCACGAGGACGTCGAGGTCTACGACGTCACCGACGAGGGCCGGGCCATCGGCCGCGTGTACCTCGACATGCACCCGCGGCCGGGGAAGTTCAACCACGCCGCGCAGTTCCCGCTGGTGCCGGGCATCGCGGGCCGCTCGCTGCCCGAGGGGTCGCTGGTCTGCAACTTCCCGACCGGTCTGATGGAGCACGACGACGTGCTGACGTTCTTCCACGAGCTGGGCCACCTGGTGCACGAGGTGCTGGGCGGCAACCAGCCGTGGGCGATGTTCACGGGGGTCGCCACCGAGTGGGACTTCGTCGAGGCGCCCAGCCAGCTGCTCGAGGAGTGGGGCTGGGACGCGGGGGTGCTCGGGTCCTTCGCGACGAACGCCGCCGGCGAGCCGATCCCGGCCGCCCTCGTCGAGCGGATGCGCCGCGCGGACGCGTTCGGGCGCGGCGCGTGGACCCGTCGCCAGCTCAACTACACGGCCCTGTCGTACGGCCTGCACGCCGACCCGCCCGCCGACCTGGCCGCGTACACCGCGGACGTCGACGCCCGCTTCGGTCCGTACACGCCCATCGCGGAGACCCATCAGTACGCCGGGTTCGGGCACCTCGACGGGTACGGGTCCGCGTACTACACGTACCTCTGGAGCCTGATCATCGCGAAGGACCTGCGCACGGGGTTCGCGTCCGGGCTCATGGACCCGGTCGTCGGTCGCCGGTACCGCGACGCCATCCTCGCGCCCGGAGGCACGGCGGACGCCGCCGAGCTGGTGGAGCGGTTCCTGGGCCGGCCGTCGTCGTTCGAGGCGTTCGCGGCGTGGCTGGCGGAGGGCACGGCCGCCTGACGGACTCACCGTCCCAGTAGGTGGACTAAGTCGACCGACACAGTGGGGTATTACTACCGTCACACCATGACCTCCACGACGCCGCTCGTCGGCCACGCCACGTCGCCCCGCGACGTCGCCTGGTCGACCGCGTGTTGTCGTCGCGTGATGTGCTCCGGCCGGTAGAACCCGCCGCACGCACCCCCGCCCGGCCCGGTCACCCCGCGCCGCGGCCCCTGATCGCCACCCCTCCCTGACCGCGTCGGCACATGCCGGCGGGGCGCTGCTGCCTACCCCCCGGAGACCTCTGTGTCCTTGTCGACCCCACCCCCGACCCGCCGCCGCCTCGCGTCCCTCGCGGCGCTTCTCACGGCCGTCGTCGCCTTCGCCACCGGCTGCGCCGCCGCCGCCGCACCCGCCGACCCCGAGGCGCCGGTGACGCTCCGCTACCAGGGCAACGCCGGCCAGGTGACCCTCCCCGAGCTTGCCGACGACCTCGGCTACCTCGACGACGTGACCCTGGAGTGGGTGGGCGACACCACCAGCGGCCCGCAGGACATCCAGTCGGCCGCGACCGGGCAGACCGACTTCGGCGGCGCGTTCAACGGCGCCATCGCGAAGCTCGTCGCCGCGGGCTCCCCGATCACGTCGGTCATCGGCTACTACGGGTCCGACGACGTCGCGTTCAACGGCTACTACGTGCTCGAGGGCAGCCCGATCCGCTCCGCGCAGGACCTCGTCGGCAAGAAGATCGGCATGAACACCCTCGGCGCGCACCACGAGTTCGTCGTCCGGGAGTGGCTGGCGCAGGAGGGTCTGAGCAAGGACGAGATCGCGTCGGTGCAGCTCGTCGTGGTGCCGCCCGTGTCCACCGAGCAGGCACTGCGTGAGGGGCAGATCGACGTCGGCACCCTCGGCGGCGTGTTCCGGGACAGCGCCCTGGAGCGCGGCGGGCTGCACGAGCTGTTCACGGACACGTCGCTGTACGGCGAGTTCACGTACGGCTCCTACGTCTTCCGGGACGACTTCATCGCGAAGAACCCGGCCGCCGTCGCGGACTTCGTGCAGGGCGTCGCCCGCGCGATCCGCTGGACGCAGACCAACCCGCGCGAGGTGGTCATCGACCGGTTCGAGTCGATCATCGAGGGCCGCGACCGCGAGGAGAACACCGAGCTGGTGCAGTTCTGGAAGAGCGCCGGCGTGGCCGGTCCCGGTGGGGTCATCGACCCGAAGGAGATCTCCCTCTGGGTGGACTGGCTGGTCCGCGAGGGCACGCTGGAGGAAGGGCAGCTCGACCCCGAGGACCTCTACACCAACAAGGACAACCCCTACAGCAACGGCACGTACGACCCGGCCAGCGGCCCGGACGGCGAGGCCGTCTCATGACCGCGGCGCTCGTGCTCGACGGCGTGCGCAAGGACTTCGTCGTCCGCGACGCCGGACGCAGCGCCCGGTTCACCGCGGTGCAGGACCTCGACCTCGAGGTGCCCGACGGGCAGTTCCTCGCGATCGTCGGGCCCAGTGGCTGCGGCAAGTCGACGCTGCTCGACCTCGTCGCGGGACTGACGACGCCGACCAGCGGGCAGATCCTGCTGCACGGCGCGCCGGTCACCGGCCCGGCCACCGACCGCGCCGTGGTGTTCCAGCAGTACGCGCTGCTGCCCTGGCGGACCGCCCGCAAGAACGTCGAGCTGGGGCTGGAGTCCGTCGGCGTCCCGCGCCGGCAACGGGCACGGCTGGCCGACGAGCACCTCGACCTGGTCGGCCTGACCGGGTTCGCGGACCGGTACCCGCACGAGCTGTCGGGCGGCATGAAGCAGCGCGTGGCCATCGCCCGGGCGCTCGCGGTGGACCCGCGGGTGCTGCTCATGGACGAGCCGTTCGCGGCCCTCGACGCCCAGACCCGTGAGTCCCTGCAGGACGAGCTCCTGCGGATCTGGCGGGCCACCGGCAAGACGGTCGTGTTCATCACGCACGGCATCGACGAGGCCGTCTACCTCGGTCAGCGGGTCGCGGTCATGTCGCCGCGGCCCGGGCGGATCAGCGACCTCATCGACATCGACCTCGACCCGGTCCCGGGCGAGGACGTCCGCTCCGACCCGGCGTTCGGTCGCCTCCGGCACCGCGTGTGGTCCTCTCTCCAGCAGATCGAAGATCGGTCGGAAACAGAGGTTGCCCATGTCTAGCTCGACGCTCGAGAAGCCCACCCTCGACCCGGCGCCGGAGGACTACCGCCGCCGTGCCGGACTGACCGTCGACGAGCAGCGACCGGCCCGGGTGCTGCCGCTGCTCGGCAAGATCCTGCGCGGCAGCGCCGCGATCCTGCTGTTCGCGGCCCTGTGGGAGATCGCMCCCCGGGTCGGGCTGGTCGACCAGGTCTTCCTGCCGCCGCTCAGCACATCGCTCGGCGCGCTCGCGGACCTGGCCGGCAGCGGGCAGCTCACCGAGCACCTCCGGGCCAGCCTGACCCGGGCGCTCGTCGGCCTGACCATCGCGATCGCGACGGCCATCCCGCTGGGCGCGCTCATCGGGCGCTCCGCGGGGGTCGCCCGCTTCCTCAACCCCGTCCTGGAGCTGTTCCGGAACACCGCCGCCCTGGCCCTGCTGCCGGTGTTCGTGCTGATCCTGGGCATCGGGGAGACGTCGAAGATCGCGCTGGTGGTCTACGCCTGCTTCTTCCCGGTGCTGCTCAGCACGATCACGGGCGTCCGCACGGTGGACCCGCTGCTGCTCAAGTCCGCGCGGTCGCTCGGCCTGCGCCCGCTCCAGCTGTTCACCAAGGTCACGCTCCCGGCGGCGGTGCCGACGATCTTCACCGGCGTCCGGATGGCCGGTGCCGCGTCGATCCTCGTGCTGGTCGCCGCGGAGATGGTCGGTGCCCGGGCGGGCCTCGGCTACCTGGTGACGGCCGCGCAGCAGAACTTCCAGATCCCCGCCATGTACGCCGGGATCATCACGATCGCGCTCGTCGGCCTCGCGATCAACGCCGTCCTCCTGCTCGCCGAGCGCCGCCTGTCGCGCTGGCGCCCGACCACCTGAACCTGGAGCCCACCATGACCCGCACGCTGCATCTCAACGCCTTCCTCATGGGCGTCGGCCACCACGAGGCGGCCTGGCGTCACCCGCGCGTCGACCCGGCCCGCGCGCTCGACGTGGCGCACTACGTCGAGCTCGGCCGGACCGCCGAGCGCGGCCGCCTGGACTCGGTGTTCTTCGCCGACGGGCTGGCCGTCGGACCGAACGTGGCGCGCAACACCCAGGCGGTGTTCGAGCCGATCACGCTCCTGACCGCCATCGCCGGGGCGACGAGCCACGTCGGCCTCATCGCGACGGCGTCCACCAGCTACTACGAGCCGTACCTCCTGGCCCGCGCGTTCGCGTCGCTCGACCGCATCAGCGGCGGTCGCGCCGGCTGGAACATCGTCACCTCCGGGACCGACGCGGAGGCCGCCAACTTCGGCCTCGACAAGGTCCGCGCCCACGCCGACCGCTACGGGCGGGCGACGGAGTTCCTCGACGTCGCCCTGGCGCTCTGGGACTCGTGGGAGGACGACGCGATCCGGCTCGACCCGGCCAGCGGCGTGTTCGCCGACGCCTCCAAGGTGCACCGTGCCGACCACGTGGGCGAGCACTTCCGGGTGGCCGGCCCGCTGAACGTCCCCGGCTCGCCGCAGGGACGGCCGGTGCTGGTCCAGGCCGGCTCGTCCGAGGCGGGCAAGGCCTTCGCCGCGCAGTACGCCGAGGCCGTGTTCACCGCGCAGCGCACGCTCGCCGACGGGCAGGCGTTCTACGCGGACCTCAAGGGGCGGCTCGCCGCGTACGGCCGCCGGCCGGAGGACCTGGCCGTCCTGCCGGGCATCGTCCCGTTCATCGCGCCGACCACGGCCGAGGCCCGCGCCCTGGAGCAGGAGTTCACCGACCTGATCTCGCCCGACTACGCCCTGCGCCAGCTGTCCGGGATGCTCGGTGTCGACCTCACCGACCACCCGCTGGACGCACCTCTGCCACCGATCCCGCCCGTCGACTCCATCGAGGGCAACAAGAGCCGGTACCAGCTGGTCCGGGACCTGGCCGAGGGGGAGAACCTGACCGTCCGCGAGCTCATCGGGCGGCTGGGCGGGGGTCGCGGGCACCGCACGTTCGCGGGCACCCCGACCGAGGTCGCCGACGAGATCCAGACCTGGTTCGAGCAGGGAGCCGCGGACGGCTTCAACATCATGCCGCCGTACCTGCCGGGCGGTCTCGACGTGTTCGTCGACACCGTCGTGCCGATCCTGCAGGAGCGCGGGCTGTTCCGGCGCGAGTACGAGGGGTCGACCCTGCGCGAGAACCTCGGCCTGCACCCGCACGTCAACCGGCACACGATCCCGGTGGCCGAACGCGCGGTGGGCTGACCCCGGACGGGGCACGATGGGCCCATCCCACCGAGAGGACCCGTCGTGCCCCGCACCGTCCAGCTCCGCCGCTACTACGTCAAGCCCGACCTCGTCGAGGAGTTCCTGGCGTGGTGGACGACCTCGCTCGCGCCCGCCCGGCCCGCGTTCGGGTTCACGATCGAGTCCGCGTACTTCAACCGGGAGTCCCGCGAGTTCACGTGGGCGGTGAGCGCCGAGGGGGACGCGGACGAGTTCCGGCGGCTGGAGCAGGTCTGGATGGCGTCACCCGAGCGGGCGGCCCTGTTCGAGGGGCTCGACGACGGCTGGCACGACTCGACCGTGATCGCGCTCGTGGAGCAGCTCGTCTGAGAGCGCTCGCCCCCGTCACGCCGTCGAGAACGCCGCCACCCAGAAGTCGGTGAACACCGGCGTCGGCTGCGGCGCGGTCCACGCGTCGGTGGTGAGCAGGATCGCGATCGTGTCCGTCACCGGGTCCGTCCACCAGGTCGACCCGAGCCCACCGTCCCACCCGTAGGTGCCGGCGTGCCGACCGTCGGGGAGGTCGGCGACGCAGACCCCGATGCCCAGGCCCCAGCCCTCACCGCCGTCCGGGTCGTGCGCGCCGCCTGCGGCCGTGACCATCCGGGTGACGGTGGCGGGTGCCAGGACCGGTCCGCCGCCCGCACGGAGCGTGCGGGCGAACGCGTGCAGGTCCGCGACGGTCGACACCAGCCCGGAGGCGGCGTCCGGGAACGCGGGCGGCGACGCCCACTGCCCGTCGGCCTCGTCGTACACGTCGGGGCCGAGCCAGTGCGCACCGAACCGTCCGAGCCGGTCGGGCGGGACGTGGAAGCCGGTGTCGGTCATGCCCAGCGGGTCGAGCAGGCGGTCCGCCAGCAGCTCCGGCAGGGGCCGGCCGGCCGCACGAGCGACGAGGACCCCGAGCACCTGCGCACCGGTGTTGTAGAGCCACCGGGCACCCGGCTGGTGGGACAGCGGCACGCTCCCGACGACGCGCATCCACTCGTCGGGCCCGGGGGACGCCTGCGGTGCGGGTGGTCCGACGGGCAGCCCCTGCTCCGCGAGCGCACCGAGCACGGTGCCGGGGAACGGGCCGCTGAAGTCCATGCCCAGGCCCAGCCGGAACCCCAGCACGTCGCGCACGGTGATCGGGCGGTCGGCGGGGACGGTGTCGTCGATCGGGCCGTCGGGGTCCCGCAGCACGCGCCGGTTCGCGAGTTCCGGCAGCAGCGCGTCCACGGGGTCGTCCAGGCGCAGGAGCCCGTCGTCGACGAGGCTCATCGCGAGCGTCGCGACCACCGGCTTGGTCACCGACGAGATGCGGAACAGCGAGTCCGGGGTGCTGATCCCCGCCGCTCCGGAGCGGACCTCCCCGCCACGGTCCACGAGCCACGCGGCACCGTGCACCTCACCCGACCCGACCCTGCGCTCGACCACCGTCCGCACGTCCATGCGGGTCACTCTGCCCTGCGGGTCTGACAGGGCGACCTGACCCGAGAGATCAGTCGAACAGGTCGTCGAGGAAGCTGCGCTTCTTCTTCTTCTTGTAGTAGTCGTCGCGGTCGCCACCGCGATACCGGTCGTCCTCGCGGTACCGGTCGTCGGGGTAGCGGGCGGGCGGCGGTGCCGCGGCCGGTGCCGGGGCCGCCGGGCGCGTGCCGTAGTACGAGGCCTCGGCGTCGGTGAGCTTCTCCAGCTCGCCGCGGTCGAGGAAGATCCCGCGGCAGCCGGTGCACTGGTCGATGGTCACGCCGTTGCGCTCGTACGCGCGCATGTCCGAGCCGCACTTGGGGCAGACGAGCGGGTTCATGGGGTCTCCGTCCGGATGGGGTGGCCGTCGAGGGGTGAACGACCGGACGCCGTGCAGGGTTTCCGGATCGGCCGATCGGTCGAGCGCGCGACGGACGAAGAGCCGATGTCCCCGTGGCGCCGGGGCAGCAGGCTCGACGCAGGACGACGTGAGGAGAACAAGTGCCCAGGCACGCGTGGCGGATCCCCGCCGGACTGATCCTGCTCAGCCTGGTCCCGATGCTGGCCGGCGGCATCCGGCTCGCGGAGCTCAGCAGCGACCCGGCGGTGACACCCGCCAACGAGCGCTTCGTGACCATGCCGGTGCCCGTGGTGGTCCACATCGTGTGCGCCACGGTGTTCCTGCTGCTCGGCGCGTTCCAGTTCCACCCGGGGCTGCGCCGTCGGCGGCCCCGCTGGCACCGGACGGCCGGACGCGTGGTGGCGCCGGCGGGGGTCCTCGCGGCGCTGGCGGGGCTGTGGATGGCGGTCTTCACCGACCTGCCCGCGGGCGACGGTCCGCTGCTGATGTGGTTCCGGCTGGTGTTCGGCAGCGCGATGGTCGCGTTCCTCGTGCTCGGCGTCGTCGCCATCCGTCGGCGGGACGTCGTCACGCACAGCGCGTGGGTGACCCGCGGCTACGCGATCGGGCAGGGTGCGGGCACGCAGGCGCTGATCTTCGCGCCGTGGACGCTGGTCATCGGCGCACCCAGCGAGACCGTGCGGGCCCTGCTCATGGGTGCGGCGTGGATGATCAACCTCGCGTTCGCGGAGTGGGTCATCCGGCGACGGCGCCTGACCGGGCGGCGGACCGCCCGGTCAGGACACCCGGTCGTCAGGACCGCGGGAGCGCCCCCGGCAGCGGCGGCACCACCGGCGGCAGCGGTCGCGCCGGAGCGGTCCGCCGCGACTGCGGACCCTCGTCGGAGCCCAGCGGCTCCGTGAACGGCTGCACGTCACCGGTGCACACGGTCCCGGCCGCGGGCGTCGCGCCCGTGATCAGGTAGGCGTCCACCGTGTCGGTCACGCACGCCGAGGTGCCGTACGCCGTGTGGCCCCACGAGTCGCTCGACAGGAGGCTGCTCCGGGGCAGCAGCGCGGCTGCGGCCACGGCCCCGTCGTAGTTCGTCGCCGGGTCCCAGTAGTTGCCGACGACGAGCACCGGGGCGGAGGTCCGGCGGGTGAACGGACCGGTGTAGGCGTCCTCGTCGCGCACCGTCCAGGTCGACGACGCGCACGGTGCCGAGGCCCACGTCCACAGCGGTCCGAAGCCCGGTGCGGCCGCGTCGGCGGCGGCGGACGCCGGGACCCAGTCCTCCGCGTTCGCCGGGTTCAGCCCGTCGGTGCACAGCACGCTCTGGAACGCCTCGGGCGAGTTGTCGTACGGCCACCCGGCGGCGGCGGGGCGTGGTGCGTCGTGCCGCCCGTGGAACGCCTCGTACCGGCCCACGAACGCCGCACGGGCGGCGCTCAGGTCGGCGTCGGTGGGGTTCTGGAGGCTGTGCACGTAGACCAGGTCCTGGTCCACCCAGCTCGGACCCTCCRGCGCGTAGAGGTCGCTCAGGAGCTGCCCGACCAGCACGGGGTACGTGATCTCGAACAGCGGCGCTCCCGTCTCGTCCGGGACCACGATCGGGTTCTCCTTGATCGACGCGACGATCTCCGCGTACACGGTTGCCGGGTCGCCGAGGCCGGCGAGGAGGCAGAACTCCGGGCCTGCGGCCGCGCACCGGGCCAGCGTCTCGTCCAGGGCCTTCGACGCGCCCTCGCCCGACTTCAGCCGCTGGGTCTGCGGGATGCTCGCGTTCTCGGGCGTCCCGGCCCAGGCCAGCGGGTCGAGCACGCCGTCGATGACGACGGCCCGCACGCGGTCCGGGAACAGGTTCGCGTAGACGTTGCCCAGGTACGTGCCGTAGGAGAAGCCCAGGTACGTCAGCTTCTTGTCGCCCACCATGCGGCGCAGGACGTCCATGTCGCGCGCGACCTCCGCGGTCGACATCGAGCCGGACAGCGGCGGGCCCGCGACGGAGCAGGCGGCACCGAACGTCTTCGCCGACGCGACGTACGCACCGGTCTCGGCGTCACCGACCGGGAACGGCACGTTCAGGCCGGCCAGGGCGTCGGCCTGGTCGCCCAGGTGGCGGAAGCACTTCACGTTGCTGCTGAAGTTGGTGCCGCGGGGGTCGACGCCGACGACGTCGAACCGCTCGAGCAGCGCCGGCGACAGGAAGTACGACGCGGCCGCGGCGATCTGCACCCCGGACCCGCCCGGCCCGCCGGGGTTGATGAACAGGGTGCCGATCTTGCGCGACGGGTCCGCGACCGAGAGCCGCAGCAGCGCGACCTCGGTCGAGGCCTTGCGCGGCTGGTCGTAGTCGAGCGGCAGCTGGACGGTGCCGCACTCGGTGCGCTCCCCGAACGCGCTGCTGCAGTCGAACCACTGCGGGTCGGGCACCGGCACGCGGTCGACCCGGGCGGCCTCCGCGCGTGCCGTGCGGTCGGTGCGGTCGGACGACGGCGTGGCGCCGGCGGTGGAGCCCAGCGTGACGGTCAGTGCGAGAGCTCCGAGAAGTGCTCCCCACCTGCGGACATGGCGATGTGCAGCAGTCATGCGTCCCCCTGCGTGTGCGTCCCCCGGCCGGTCGCCCCCTGCGCCCGGTCCGGCCTGGACGCGCCTCACCCTGCCGAACCCGACACCCCCGCGCCTAGGTGCGAATGTGAAGACTCCGCGAAGATGTCCCCCGCCCGCGTTATCGTCGCCGGGGCCAGGAGGAGCGACGCGACGAGAGGGGCCTGCGTGACCGTGTGGGGACCGTTGGCGTACCACCGCGACGTCGCGACGATCCTGGAGCGCGAGAACCCCGTCGCGTTCGGGTCGCTGCGGCCGACCACCCCCACGGCCGAGCTCGAGCAGCTGCTGCTGCGGCAGACCTACCGGGTGGACCCCGTCGGGCACGCCGAGGTGCACGCCACCGTGCAGCGGGCCGCGGACGCGCTCGGCGTGGCGCTGCCCATCGAGATCTACGTCGACGAGCGCGGGCAGGGCGTCGACGCCGAGCTGGTGTTCGTGCCGGACCGGGCGGTCCTGATCCTGACCGGCGGCCTGCTCAACCTGCTCGACCCCGAGGAGCTGTGCGCGGTCGCGGGGCACGAGCTGGCGCACCACGTGCTGTGGACCGCGGAGGACGGGCGGTACCTGGCGGCGTCCCGGCTGCTCGACGCGGCGGAGTCCGACGCCCGCACCCCGTCGGAGTACCTGGAGACCGCCCGCCGCTTCCGGCTGGCCACGGAGCTGGTCGCCGACCGGGGCGGGATGCTGGCGTGCGGCGGCTCGCTCACGACGACGGTGAGCGGGCTGGTCAAGGTGGTCACCGGGCTGGCCAAGGTCGACTCGGCGGCGTACCTGCGGCAGGCCGCCGAGGTGGACTACAGCGTGCCGAGCGCCGGGAGCACCCACCCGGAGACCGTGCTGCGGGCGTGGGCGCTGCAGGAGTGGGCGGAGCGCGGTGCGGGTGCCGACTCGATGGTCGAGGCGGCGCTCGGTCCGCAGCTCGACCTCGCGGTGCTCGACCTGCTCGGGCAGGACCGGCTCCTGGAGGTGACGCGGTCGCTGGTCTGGATGCTCGTCGCCGACGACGCCGTGCGCAGCGAGGAGGCGCTGGACCTGGCGCAGCGGTTCGGGGTCGTCGTGGGCGGGACGCCCGTCATCACGGACATGCCCACGACGCTGGCCGCCGAGACGCGGACCTACCTCGCGGCCGTGCTGCTCGACTTCGCCACGGCCGACGACGAGGGCGGTGCCGACGACCTGGGCGCGGTGCTGGCGCTGGCCCGGCGCGTCGGTCTGGGCGACGAGCTGCTGGCCATGCTCGGCGCGGAGCTGGACCTCGGCGACCGGGCGATGTCCCGGGTCATGGCGTCGGCGGACGCCCCGCGGGTGGTGCGCTGATGCGCCGGCTGATCGCGCGCGCCGTGGACCGGGGCGGGCTGCCCGCCGACGACGTGCTCGGGCTGCTGCTGCCCATGTTCCGCACGGTCCAGGTGCTGCACGAGACGGGCCGGGTGGCGCCGCTGCGGGGCCTCGCGGCGCTGGACGACGACGGCGACGAGCCGGTCACGATCGACGAGTCGCTCGCCGGCCCRCCGGTGCGCATCCGGGCGGCGGTCGCCGCTGCGGAGCTGACCGGGGCGGTCGACGTCGACAGCGAGGAGGGTTCCGTCCGGATCGTCGCGGGCTGGCAGCGGTGGGAGCACCTCGTCGGCCACCACGACGAGCTCACGGACGTCGCCAGCCTGGGTGAGCTGTTCGTCGCGCTCGTGTGCGGACTGGACCTGGCCGACGAGGGCGACGCGGCCCTGCTCCAGGAGCACCGGAACAACCTGTTCGCCCTGGACCCCGGCCTGCACCCCGTCCTGGCGACGGTTGCCAGCTCGATGATCGCGCCCGACCGCCGGCGCCGTGCCCAGGACCTCGCGGACGTCGTCGCGCGGCTGGAGTCCTACCGCGACCAGCCGGAGGACTTCGACCTCGACCGGGTCCTGAGCGCTCAGCCCGACTCCCGCGCCGCTGTGCTGGAGCACCTGCGCGACCGGCTCTTCGACGCGTCCCGGCGCAACCCGCTGCTGCACTTCCGGCCCACCGGACGGACCATCAACCTCACCGAGGCGTCCGTGCCGCTCGTGCTCGACGTGCGCCACATCCGGGCGTCGCAGCTCTTCACCTGGGGCGGCCCGGCGTCGTCGCGCCTGCTGGACGGCAAGGTGATCGACGTCGGCTCCCTGGTCCGCTGGGACGACGCCCCCTACGCGGCCACGGCGCTCGACGCGCTGATCTCGTCGGCCCGCCGGGACCGCGCGGAGTACGGGCGGGACCAGCTGCGGCTCGTGGTGGCGTTCCTGCGCTGGCACGACGTGAAGAACGACCCGACCGCGCCCATCGAGTCGCCGCTGGTGCTGGCGCCGGTGACGCTGACCAAGCAGCGCGGCGTGCGCGATGCGTACCGCATGGAGCTGACCAGCACCGTGGCCGAGGTCAACCCCGTGCTGCGGCACCAGCTGGACGAGCTGTTCGGGCTGCGGCTGCCCGAGACCGTCGACCTGGCCGCCGACGGCGCCGTCGAGGAGCTGCGCGCGACCATCGAGAAGCAGGCGCGCGCGACCCAGCCGGCCGTGGTCGTCTCGCTCGTCGACACGCCCCGCATCGAGCTGGTCCGGCACCGCGCCCAGGTGGCGCTGCAGGCCTACCGGCGACGGCGGCCGTCCAGCCGGCCCACGTTCGGGCGCCGGCAGTACGCGTACTCCTACCGGCGTCCGGGCTGGGCGCCGCTCGGGGTGCAGATCTTCGCGGACCGGATCCAGCGACGGCCGGTCCCGCTGTCGGTCGAGCTGGGTGACCGCCCCGCGCCGCAGCACGTGGTCGAGACGTTCTCGGTGCAGACGAACGCCGACGCCAACCCGTACACCTGGGACGTCGACCTGACGATGGTCACGCTGGCCAACTTCAACTACCGCACGCTCAGCCTGGTCCGCGACTACGACTCCCTGCTGACCGAGCCGCTGTCGAACGCCGCGTTCGACGAGCTGTTCTCGAACGCCCCGCGGGACGTCGCCGAGCACGGCGCGACCATCCCCGTGGCCGACCGCTACCTCGTCGTGCCCGCGGACGCGTCGCAGGTCGGCGCCGTGGCGCTGGCCCGCTCCGGGGACAACTTCGTCATCCAGGGACCCCCGGGCACCGGCAAGTCGCAGACGATCACCAACCTGGTCGCCGACTTCGTCGCGCACGGCAAGCGCGTGCTGTTCGTCTGCCAGAAGCGCGCTGCGCTCGACGTCGTGCACGCGCGGCTGCGGGCGCAGGGGCTGGGCGAGATCTGCACGCTGGTGCACGACAGCCAGCAGGACAAGAAGGAGTTCGTGCACGGCCTGCGCGACACCTACGAGCGGTGGCTGGCCGACGACGAGCCGCTCGAGGTGGTCGAGGGCCGCCGGGCCGCGCTGATCGAGGCGACGACGACCGCACTGGCGGAGGTCGGTGCGTACGAGCGCGCGCTGTCCGGGGTGCAGGACGTGCTGGACCGGCTCATCGCGCTGCGCGGCTTCCGCTGGGGCGACGACCTGAGCCCCGCCGAGCAGGCGCTGCTGCCCGAGCCCGCCGACTGGGTGCCGGCCCGGCCGCTGGTGGACGCGCTCGTGTCCGCGCTGGCGCGCGCGGGTGCTGCCCCGGTGCTCGCGCGCACGCCGGTCCGGCTGGTCGACCCGGTGATCCTCGACGAGTCGCGCGCCGACGCGGTCGTGGCGCAGCGCGCGTCCGGAGCGGCGGCGGCGATCGACGCCGTGCTCGCCCTGCTGGTCGCGTCGTCCGACGCCGACGGGCTCACCGTCGACGACGCCGACGCGATCGGCCAGATGCACGCGGTCCTCGCGCCGCTGGTCCTGCGCGACCTCGGGTCGGCGGTCACCCCGCGCACCCCGGCCGCGCGCCGGTTGCAGGACGCGACGGTGGCGTGGCGCGAGGTCGAGGCGACGGCCGACACGGCCGACCGGGCGGCGGTGGGCTGGCGCGAGCCGTTGTCGGCGCCCGACGCGGCGGCCGCCCTCGAGATCGCCCGACGACGCGAACCGTCCGCCTGGAAGTTCCTCGACGGCGGCTGGCGGCGCGTGAAGCGGCTGGTGGAGGCCGGGTTCGACGCCGGTGACCGGCTGGTCCGCCCGACGGTCACGGAGGCGCTGGAGCTCCTCGTCGCGCGGTACGACACCGCCGCCCGCGCCGACGCGCTCTCGCAGGAGCTCGCCCGCGAGTGGGGGCACGGCGACCTCGCGGTGCTCAGCGACCGGATCGCCGCGATCCGGCGGTACACGGGCGAGCTCGCGGTGTGGCGCACACGCCTGGCGGACACCGAGCCCGACGACGTCCTCGACCGCCTCCCGGAGCAGGTCGACGCGCTGCGGGCGTGCCTGTCCGGCCTCGTCCTGGGTGCCGACGACCTGCCGATGACCGCGCTGCGCGACGAGCTGCGCGGCCTCACCGGCGCGGAGGGCCAGGCGCTCGTCCGTGCGGCGGCGGGCACGCTGCGCGACCTCGCCGCGGCGCCGACCGTGCTGCGCGCCCTGCGGCACCTGGACGCGTCCCCGGACCAGCTCGAGCACGCCGTCGTCGCCGCGTCGATGCGGGAGGCCCGCGCGCAGGAGCCCGCCCTGAACCGGCTCGACGGCGACCGGCTGGCCGACCTGCTGGACCGCGTGGCCGAGCGCGCCCCGCAGCTCCAGCGCGCCAACGCCGACGTGGTCACCGCCCGGCTGCGCGCCCGGTTCACCGCGGCGGTCGCGCACTCGCAGCGCAGCGTCACCGGCATGCCGCCCGAGGACCGTGCGCTCAAGGCGGTCTGGATGACGGGCCGACGCGAGCTCGAGCACGAGTTCGGCAAGGTCCGCGCCTACAAGTCGATCCGGCACCTCGCGTCGGCCGAGCCCGGTGCCGTCGTCGCCGCGATGCGGCCGGTGTGGCTGATGAGCCCGTCGTCGCTGTCGGACACCCTGCCGCTGGAGACGTCGTTCGACGTGGTGATCTTCGACGAGGCCAGCCAGATCCCGGTCGAGGAGGCCGTGCCGGCGCTGTTCCGCGGCGCGCAGGTGATCGTCGTCGGGGACCGGATGCAGCTCCCGCCGACGCGGTACTTCCAGGTGGCGGGGCAGTCGTCGTCCTCGGACGAGCCCGTCGTCGCCGACGACGACGCCCCTGTGGGTGTGGTCCTCGACTCCGACAGCTTCCTCGCGGTCGGGTCCGTGCGGCTGCCGTCGACCATGCTCACGTGGCACTACCGCAGCCAGTACGAGGCGCTCATCCAGTTCAGCAACGCGGCGTTCTACGAGGGCCGGCTGACCACGATCCCGGACAGGACCCTGACGCACGTGCGGGCGCAGCCGCTGGAGGTCACGGCGGGTTCCTTCACGCCGGAGGACGTCACCGCCGCCGTCGACGGGCTGCTGGAGCGCAGCATCAGCGCGATCCGCGTGCTCGACGGCGTCTACACGCAGCGCACCAACCCGCAGGAGGCCGCCTGGATCGCGCACCTGGTCCGCGAGCTCCTGGCGCGGGGGACAGGTCTGACCCTCGGGATCGTGGCGTTCTCGGAGGCGCAGCAGTCGGAGATCGAGCGTGCGCTGGAGCGGCTGGGCCGCGACGACGTCGAGTTCGCCCGCCGGTACGACGCGGAGGTCGCCCGCGAGGAGGACGGCCAGGTGGTCGGGCTGTTCGTGAAGAACCTCGAGAACGTCCAGGGCGACGAGCGCGACGTCATCCTCATGAGCGTCTGCTACGCCGCCGGCCCGGACGGCCGGATGCGCATGAACTTCGGTCCCATCAACAACGCGGGCGGCGAGAAGCGGCTCAACGTCATCTTCAGCCGCGCCCGCCGGCACATGGTCCTGGTCAGCAGCATCGACCACAGCGCGATCACGAACACCTACAACGACGGCGCCAACACCCTGCGCGGCTTCCTGCACTACGCCGACGCGGTCTCCAACGGCGACGCGGCCGCCGCGACCGGCGTGCTCGCCGGGCTCCGCGAGCGAAGCGGGCGCACTGCCCCGGACAGCGTCGCGCCCATCGTCGAGCAGATCGCCGACGCGGTCCGCGCCGCCGGCGTGGAGGTCGTCGCCGGGGTCGGGCAGTCCGCGTTCCGCGCCGACCTGGCGCTGCGGCCCGTCGGCGCCCTCGAGCACACCGTCGGGGTGCTCGTCGACCAGCCCGCCCGGCTCGTCGCGCACTCGCTCGACGAGCGTCGGGTCACCCAGCCGACCGCGCTGCGCTCCGGCGGCTGGCGCGTCGTGCAGGTGCTGGCCACCGAGTGGGAGTCGGACCCGGACGAGGTGGTGCGCCGGCTGGTGGCCGCGGTGGGCGTCACTCCTGGCTGACGAGGCCCAGCTCGGCGTGCTGTCCGCGGTACATGCCGGTCCGCAGCTCGATCGCCCACGCCTCCAGCTCGGGCATCCCCGCGGCCTGCGCGACGGCGATCTCCGACTCCACGTCGTACGGCACGCGCACGATCTGCAGGCTGAACGTGTCCCGGATGCTCTCCAGGACCACGTAGGACGCGGTCGTCTCGTCCAGCGKGTTGCCGACGCTGCCCACGTTGACCAGGGTGCGGCCACGGTCGGTCTCGACGTAGGCGTCGTGCACGTCGCCGTACACGACCAGGTCCGGTGACGGCCCGTCGCCGGTGAGCTCGGTCGTCGCGAACATCGTGGCGAACTCGTCGCTCGTGTGGTGGAAGTGCACCTTCGTGTAGACGCTGGTCGCGGACGCGTGGAACAGCCGGACGCGTCGGCCCGCGATCTCGAGGTCGTGGCTGCGCGGCAGGTTCCTCAGCCAGTCGCGGTCGTCGGCGCTCAGTTCGTCGTGCCACCACCGGATCGCCGGGTCGTCGTGCTCGGCCGACACCGGGAGGAAGTCGTCCCAGTTCCCGCGGACCGTCACCGCGCAGCGCTCGCGGGTACGGGCGATCGCCGCCGAGCCGCGCGGACCCTTCCCGGCGACGTCGCCGAGGTTGAGGATCGTGGTGATCCCGCGGGCGTCGATGTCGGCGAGCACCGCGTCGAAGGCGGTCAGGTTGCCGTGCACGTCGGACAGGACGGCGATGCGCTCGATGCCAACCACGCGCGACAACGTACCGCGACCGTGGCCACCGAGCGGCCCGTGGTCCTCGCACGGACTCCGACGAGCGGCCGCCTCGTGCGCACCCGGTGATGTAGCCCGTCCGGCGCGACCAGAGCTTCGGGTTGTGAGGTCCGCTGGGAGCCTGTGTGGCGAGACCAATGCTGCGGGTTGTCGGATCCGCGGACGCGGAGACGCGAGCGTGGCGCGATTGCGCCTACTGGCAGTCGGGTTGGTCGGGGTCTTCGTTGCAGTCGCGGGCGACGAGGCGGGAGCGGCGTTCGACGATCTCGAACTCAGGTGTCGTGCTGGTGGTGTGGGCGGTGCCGACGACGTCGCGCCAGGTGTCGTCGCCGTCGATCCGGTAGCGGCCGGACCAGGTGGTGGTGAGCTCGATGGTGGTGGTTCCGGTGTCTGTGAACACGTGGAAGACGTCGAACTCGGGGTAGGGCGTGCCGGGGCTGTCGGTGGACAGGTCGTGGCTGCCGTCGTTGAAGTCCCACGTGTAGTGCGTGGGTGTGGCGATGACGTCGATKCCGTAGCCGAACAGGTCGGTGCGGAACGTCTGCTCGACGGGGTCGGYCAGGACGATGGTCTCYTTGTTGACCAGGACCCAGCCGCGGTCGGGCTGCATGGTGATGACCTGCGGGGCGATGGGCAGCTGCTGGAAGTCGGTCGCGGTCATCGTGGGCAGGAGGTCGTCGGGGCAGGCCCAGCCGACGATCATCCGCCACGGTTCCCAGGGGGCGTCGGGGGTGGCGCGGTCCCGACGCCAGAGCGGTTGGACGGGTTGCTCGCCGTCGCAGGCGGGGACCACCGAGCCGTCCGGGGGAGCGCACGCGCCGCCGATGTCGGACTCGAGCGTTCCCGAGGTCACGTTGCACAGCGCCGCGCGGCGTAGCTGGAACAGCTCGACCCGGGGCGGGACGGCCGCGGCGCTGTAGTTGCGCAACGCCTGTTCGGCTTGAAATGCGGAGAGGTTGAGTACCGCTCCGTCTGCGTCCGCTTGGGCCTCGTCCCGCCAGGACTCGATAGAAACTGCGGGTGACGCGAACGCGACGAGCACGCCGATGACGAGAACTGGCAGCGCGGCTAGGTACCGCCGCCTCATGGCGTCTCGGGGTTCACGTCGACCTCGCGAATGGACCAAGCACCATTCCACTCGACGGCAAAGACAAGCGTGTTCTCCTCGCCGACCGAGGTATCGACGGTCGCGCCGGTCGCGTCGAACTCGACCGCGTCGCCTTGCTTCGCATCGATTGTGACGGTGTAGAACACACCCGGGTTGATCTCGGTTCCCGACGCCTGATGCATGGTCGTGCCCGACTCGATCTGCCTGTGGCCGACCACGTGCATCGCGCTCACGTTGGTGACGACGCTGGAGCAGAACACGCATGCGTCGGAACTGATCACCTCCCAGTCCGCGAGATCGCCAGTCGCGTACGCGTACGGGTACAAGCTGAGGAAGTACGTCGCCACCGCCACCGCACCCTCCACACTTGGCGGCTCGTCCAGGGCCGCCGGCCGTGTCGGCTTCACTGTCACGTCGACAGCGGCCGTGGCGGTGGGCGTCGGACTCGGGGTCGGTGTCGACGTGGCGACCGGGGGAGGGGTCGAGGATTCCGTCGCGACTGGCGTCCCGCCGGTGCACCCGGCGACCACCAAGGCGAGCCCAGTCACAGCGACGACGATCAGGGCACCACCGCGACGACCGCTCCACCAAGGCATGCGGGCGAACGTACCGAAAACGGGCACAGCCCGTCACGGACGGTCACGCGACTGTGGACAACCTTGTGACTGACGACAAACGAGCTTCCCGGCGTGCGACTGCGCATCGACGACGACCGGCCGATCGATGATGAACGCCGTAGACACACCGGAGGGCAGCTCGAAGCGTGCCCTCGGGCGGCACCCCCTGAGCGGCCAGAGGGCGCGGGAGTCAGAAGGGTGGGGTACCGGGACCGAGCGGTGGTGGTGGGGATGCGCGGTGGTGCGGGGCGCCGGGCGGGACCAGGACCTGGACGGGATGTCGGGAGTAGGTGATGCCGTGTCGATCCGTCCACAGGGAGACGCCGGTGGCGGGGTCGTAGGTGACGTTCCACCATCCGTCGGTCTTGGCCTGGTGGTGGTGCTTGCACAGGGCGTGGAGGTTGGCCTCGCACGTCTGCGGGTTGCTCTCGTCGTGGCTGCGAGTGACGTCGTACGGCGTGCGGTGATCGATCTCGCAGCGGACCGCAGGTGTCCGGCAGCCGGGGAACGTGCAGGTCACGTCCCGCGCCGTGACCGTCCGGGTCAGGTCCGCACCGGGCCGGTAGCTGGCGGTTCCGACGGAGCAGACCTGGCCGGTGGCCGGGTCGGTGAGCACGCGACGCCAAGTAGCGTCCTGGGCGAGCTCGCGGGCGACCTGGGCGGGGATCGGCCCGTAGGAGCCCAGGTGGCCGGGAGCGTCGTCCAGCCCCAGCAGCGTGGTGGCAGCGACGCTCACCTGCAGGGCGACCCGTTGCCCGTGCCTGGTCGGGAGCGGGGTCCCGTCCGGCGTCGCCTGACGGTCCAGGATCGAGGCGAACACGTCGGCGAACGCGTCGGCACGTCGCTGGTCCACCGTCCGCGGGTCCCCGTCCGTTGCAGCGTTGCCGGCGAGGGCGTCGATCGCCGTGAATGCCGCGGTCGCCTCGGCTGCGGGCAGATAGGCGATCAGACGGGCCATCGCGTCGGGTGCCAGGTCCAGGAACACTCCCCGGCGATCCCGTTCCACGACCCGGCGTTGCTCGGCGACGGCCGGATCGGCGCTGATCAGGGCCGCGCGCACGTGCCGGGCGAGCTGGGGGCCGGTCATCGTCTCTGCGTGGTCCACGGCGTCGGCGACGACTGCGGCGACCTCGCTGCGGGACAGGCTCCCGCCGCCCCGACCCACTTCGTACAGGATGACGTCGACCTTGCGCGAGTCGATCGCGCCGACCCTCCACGCGTCGGCCAACACCGGGTGCTGTGCCGTGCCCCACGCCCGCAGGAAGAGGTTCTCTGCGTGGCGCCTGGTCGACACCAGCGCACACGCGAGCTCGTCTGGCACGTGGCGCAGCGCGTCCGGCGTCCGTGCCTCCAGCTCGCGGACCCACTCCGCCCGGGCGGCCTGGACCATGTTCAGGACCTGCTGCCACGCGGCAACGCCGTTCACCAGAGCTGCTCCGGAGATCTCGGCGACCGGGACCGAACCGAGCATCGCGACCAGCTGCGTGACGTCCGCACCGGGCAGAGGGAAGCTCTCCACCGCGCCCAGGTCCACCACGCGCGCTCCCGGCGGGACCCTCGGCGACGCGTCGGGATGAGCGCCGCGTCCGGAGTCCGCCCAGATCAGCGCGGGCTCAGGAGGAGGTGGAGGTGAATCACGCAGCGGCACGAGGTGCAGGCCAACGGGAGAGGAGGTGTGGACGCGTGCGTGCACGACAGGCGCTTCGACCGTTGGGTCGTCGATCATCACCGTCATCGTGACCACCTCCCATCTCATATGCAGCGCAAGGGCGCTATCGAACAAGTGTACGACACGGTACTGACATTCGGGGCTGACCTGCACAAACAGGGGCTCCCGAGCGCCCGTGGGATCGCCCGAGGCGCCTCGTCGGGCGAGTGCTCGAGAACGTGGGCGAGCGCGCGGGAACGTGGCGGGCCTCATGAAAACATCAGGGCGCAGGAACGCCGGCGAGCGCTCAGGGCGCAGGCGAACCCAGTTGCGCCGAGTCGGGCGAGAACTGCACGAGCGCCGAGTCGCCGAGTGCGAGGGTGGGGTGCCGAGGGTCAGAGGACCGACGGGCGAGAACGGTGAGGGCGAACGGCGCGAGCTACGCGGGCCGCGTCGGACGTTCGCTGTCGTCCACCGGCCGCAGCACCCGGCACGGCGACCCGACCGCGACGACGCGCGGGGGGATGTCGCGTGTCACGACGGACCCGGCGCCGATCACGCTGCCCGCCCCGATGGTCACCCCCGGCAGGACCACGACGTTCGCGCCGATCCACACGTCGTCCTCGATCCGGACCGGCAGGGAGAACTGCCAGCCGCCGACGCGCTCCTCGGGCACGGTCGGGTGGCCGGCGGTCGAGATGGTGACGTTGGGCGCGATCAGCACGCGGTCGCCGATGTGGATGTCGGCGTCGTCGACGAGCACGAGGTTGAAGTTGGCGTAGAACCCGTCACCGACATGCACGTGCGAGCCGTACGACACGTGGAACGGCGGCTCGATCCAGGGGTCGGAACCGACGGAGGCGAGCAGCTGCCGCAGGAGCGACGTCCGCCGGGCGGCCTCGCCGGGGCGCGAGTGGTTGAAGTCGTAGGTCAGCTCCTTGCCGGCGACACGCTCGGCCTCGAGCGCCTCCAGCCCGGGGCCGTAGTCCACGTAGAGCGAGCCGTCGTTCAGCTTGCCCCGAACCGCTTCGTACTCGTCCGTCATCTGCGCGCTCCTCTAGGGTGTCCCGCAGACATCATCGTCGAATCGATCCGACACCGGGACATCGCCATGAACGCGCCCTACCAGGACCCCTCCCTTCCCGTCGCCGAGCGCGTCGCCGACCTCGTCGGGCGCATGACGCTCCCGGAGAAGGTCGGGCAGATGATGCAGCTGAACGCCCAGGGCGGGGTCGAGGACCTGGTCCTGAACCTGCACGTCGGGTCGATCCTGCACACGTCGCCGGAGCGGGTGCGGCAGGCGCACGAGCTGACCGCGCAGACGCGGCTGCAGATCCCGCTGCTCGTCGCGGAGGACTGCATCCACGGGCACTCGTTCTGGGAGGGCGCGACGATCTTCCCGACGCAGCTCGGCATGGCGGCGTCCTGGGACGCGGACCTGCTGGAGCAGGCGGCGCGCGCGACCGCCGTCGAGGTGGCCGCGACCGGCATCCACTGGACGTTCTCCCCGGTGCTCTGCATCGCCCGGGACCTGCGCTGGGGCCGGGTCAGCGAGACGTTCGGCGAGGACCCGTTCCTGCTCGGCGAGCTGGCCTCCGCGATGGTCCGCGGCTACCAGGGCAGCGGGCTCTCGGACCCGACCGCGATCCTGGCGACCGCCAAGCACTTCGCCGGCTACTCCGAGACGCAGGGCGGCCGCGACGCCACCGAGGCGGACATCTCCCGCCGCAAGCTCCGGTCCTGGTTCCTGCCCCCGTTCGAGCGCGTGGCCCGCGAGGGCTGCCGCACGTTCATGCTCGGGTACCAGTCGATGGACGGGGTGCCGATCACGATCAACGAGTGGCTGCTGAACGAGGTGCTGCGCGGCGAGTGGGGGTACGAGGGCACGCTCGTCACCGACTGGGACAACGTCGGCCGGATGGTCTGGGAGCAGCACATCCAGCCCGACTACGCGCACGCGTCGGCCGCGGCCGTGCGGGCCGGCAACGACATGGTCATGACGACGCCCGGCTTCTTCGAGGGTGCGCAGGAGGCCGTGCACGAGGGGCTCCTCGACGAGGCCGCCCTGGACGCCGCCGTCGGCCGGATCCTCACCCTGAAGTTCGAGCTGGGGCTGTTCGAGGACCCCCGGCACCCGTCGGTCGAGCGCCAGACGGCGGTCATCGGCTCGGCCGAGCACGCCGCGCTGAACCTGGAGCTGGCCCGTCGTTCGCTGGTGCTGCTCACCAACGACGGCACGCTGCCCTTGTCGGCCGCACCGAGGACGATCGCCGTCGTCGGTCCCAACGCCGACGACCAGCACACCCAGCTCGGCGACTGGGCGGGCGCCTCGGGTCAGGCCGACTGGCTGCCCGACGGGCACCCGCGCGAGCTGACGCAGACCGTGCTCGACGGCTTCCGCGACCAGGTGCCCGACGGCTGGACCGTCACGCACGCCCGTGGCGCGGACATCCTCACGCTCGGCGCCGACCCGGAGGGCGAGTTCTTCCCCGACGGCCAGCCGCGTCCGCAGGTCGTGTTCCCGGTCGAGCCCGACGCTGCGCTGATCGCCGAGGCGGTGGCCGCGGCGCGCGACGCCGACGTCGTCGTCGCGGTCGTCGGCGACCGCATCGAGCTCGTGGGCGAGGGCCGGTCCACCGCCACGCTCGACCTCGTCGGCGGGCAGGTGGCCCTGCTCGACGCCCTGGCGGAGACCGGCACGCCGATGGTCGTCGTGGTGATCGCGAGCAAGCCGCACGTGCTCCCGCCGTCGGCCAGGAACGCCGCCGCGATCATCTGGGCCGCCAACCCGGGGATGCGCGGCGGGACCGCGATCGCCGAGCTGGTCCTGGGCCGGATCGAGCCGTCGGGGCGGCTGCCCATCACGTTCGCGGAGCACGTCGGCCAGCTGCCCGTGTTCTACAACCAGCTGCCGGGTCAGCACGGCACGCGGTACGCGGACCTGACGCAGCGGGTGCCGTTCGCGTTCGGTGAGGGGCTGTCCTACACCACGGTCGAGTACGCGGACCTGCAGGTGGTCGAGCCGGTGCTCGGGGCCGAGGACACCGTCCGCGCCCACGTCACGCTGCACAACACGGGGGAGCGCCCGTCGCGGGAGACCGTGCAGGTCTACGTCCGCGACACCGTCACGTCCGTGACCTGGGCGACCAAGGAGCTCAAGACGTACCGGCAGGTGGACGTCGCGCCCGGCGAGCGCGTGGTCGTCGACCTCACCCTGCCCGTCGCGGACTGCACGCTGGTCGACGCGGGCGGCCGGCGGATCGTCGAGCCCGGCACGTTCGAGCTGCTGGTGGGGCCGTCGTCGCGCGACGAGGTGCTGCTCCGCGCGGGCTTCGTCGTCCGGGCCTGACCCTGTGGGGCTCGACTCGACCCGCGCGACGTACGACACGGTCGCGGAGGACTACGCGCGCATCGTGACCGGGCTCGACGCCGAGGGGCCGCTGGACCGCGCGATGCTCGCCGACTTCGCGGACCGCGTGGACGGCCCGGTCGCCGACGTCGGCTGCGGGACGGGTCGTCTCACGGCATACCTGGCCGGGGTGGGCCTCGACGTGGTCGGTATCGACCTGTCCCCGGGCATGATCGCGGTGGCGCGGCGGGCGTACCCGGCGCTGCGGTTCGACGTGGGGTCGATGACCGCGCTCGACCTTCCCGACGGTGCGGTCGCGGGCGTGCTGGCCTGGTACTCGATCATCCACACGCCACCCGACKGGCTGCCGGCGGTCGTCGCCGAGCTCCGTCGCGTGCTCGCGCCCGGCGGGCACCTGCTGCTGGGCTTCCAGGCGGGGGCCGACGAGCACCGGTCGCTGACGCACGCGTACGGGCACGACGTGGACTGCGACGCGTGGCTGCACTCCCCGGACACGGTGGCCGCGCTCCTGGAGGCGGCCGGGTTCACGACCGACGCCCGCCTGGTCCGCGAGCCCGTCGGCCGCGAGCGCCGCCCGCAGGCGAGCCTGCTCGCGTCTCTGCCACAACCCGAGGACGTCGTCCTCGCAGGCAGGACGACGTCCTCGGACTGAACCCGCAGGCGAGGCCGCTGTCTCGGCGCGCGGTCCGCGGGGTCGCGGCGCAGCATGGGGCGATGAAGACCTTCACCCTGCCCGGAACCGACATCGTCGTGCCCAACGTGGTGCTCGGGCTCATGCGCATCAGCGACAAGACCGACGACGAGATCCGGACGCTGGTCGGTGCCGCCCGTGACGCCGGGATCACGATGGTCGACCACGCCGACATCTACGGCGGGGCGATGCACGTGTGCGAGCGGCGGTACGCCGACGCGATGCGGCTGACGCCGGCCGACCGCGCCGAGGTCGTCATCCAGACCAAGTGCGGCATCGTCCCGCCCGACGGCTTCGACTTCTCCTACGAGCACATCATCGAGTCGGTCGACGGCTCGCTCGACGCCCTCGGCACCGACTACATCGACATCCTGCTGCTGCACCGCCCTGACGCACTGGTGGAGCCGGAGGAGGTCGCGCGGGCGTTCGACCAGCTCGAGGCGGCGGGGAAGGTGCGCGCGTTCGGCGTCTCCAACCAGACGCCCGGGCAGATCGCTCTGCTGAAGAAGTTCGTGCGCCAGCCGATCGTGGCCAACCAGCTGCAGCTGTCGATCACGCACTCGTCGGTCATCGCCCGCGGGGTCGCCGCCAACATGCAGGCGGAGGACCAGTCGATCGACCGCGACGGCGGCATCCTCGACTACTGCCGCCTGAACGACATCACCATCCAGGCGTGGTCCCCGTTCCAGGCGGGGTTCTTCACCGGCGTGTTCCTCGGCTCGCCCGACTACCCGGAGCTGAACGCGGTGATCGACCGGCTGGCGGGGAAGTATGGCGTCCCTCCCATAGCGATCGCGACCGCGTGGATCACCCGGCACCCCGCGCAGATGCAGGTGGTTCTCGGCACGACGAGCCCCGACCGCGTCACCGGGGCGGCGCAGGGTTCCGACGTGCCCCTGACCCGCGCCGAGTGGTACGAGCTGTTCCGGACAGCGGGCTACATCGTCCCCTGATCGGTCAGGAACGAAGAAGCGCCCGCAGGAACCCCGCTCCTAGGGTCGGTCTCATGACGATCTCACTGCAGTACACCAACATCACCGTCAGCGACGTCGACGAGGCGCTCGCCTTCTACCGGGATGCGCTCGGGCTCGAGGTCCAGCAGGACGTGTCGTCCGGCGGCCACCGCTGGGTCACACTCGGCAGCGACGCCCAACCCGGGCTCGGCATCGTGCTGTCCGACCCTCACGCCGGCAGGTCGCAGGCCGACGGCGACGTCATCGAGGAGCTGCTCGCCAAGGGCGTGCTGCCGATGCTCGTGTTCGCCTCCGACGACGTGGACGCCACGTTCGAGAAGGCGCAGGCGTCCGGCGCCGAGGTCCTCCAGGAGCCGACCGACCAGGGCTGGGGCCCGCGCGACTGCGCGTTCCGCGACCCGTCGGGCAACACGGTCCGGATCTCGCAGGCGTCCTAGCGCGCGATCCCGGAGAGCGCCCACTGCCGCACCGGCAGCGCCTGCGTCGCGGTGCAGGTGGACAGCAGGGGGGCCGACGACGTCTCGACGAGCGCGACGGTCAGCGGACCGTCGGGCGCGTCGAGGCGGACGGTCCAGCCGTCGGCGGTGCGGTCCTCACTCAGCGGCGGGTACGCGTCGATCCGGTCATCGCCCAGGTGCGCCCGCGCGAAGTGCTGTGCGGCCTGCACCGGGTGCGAGCAGGCGCTGCGGCCGCGCAGGAACCGGGGCGCGACGCGTCCGGCGAGGTACGCGTCGGCCACGGTGACCGCGTCGCCGTCGTCGACCCAGCCGTAGTAGAGGCCGTGCGGGAGCAGGACCATCGTGCCGGCGAAGCGGTCGCCGCCCAGGTGCGAGCACTCCCAGGTCTCCTCCGGGTACGCGGAGGCCAGCCGCGCGGCGACCACCCGCCCGCGGACCGCGCAGCACTGGTCGTGGCGGCCGTGGGCGCAGACGGCGAAGACGGGCCGTTCCGACGGCGCGCCCGCGGAGCCGTCGAGCGGCACGTCCAGCAGGTCGCGCGGGTGGTCGACGTGCCCCCACCGCACGGACTCCCGGCCGGGGCGCGAGTCGACGAGCGCCCACCGGACACCGACCTGCGGGGCTCGTCGCCCCGGTCGCCGGATGGCCAGTGGCCGGATCCCGTCGGCCTCGATCCGGTGCACCAGCGCGCGGCCGAGGGCGTGGTCGAACGGCGGGTCGAGCAGCGCGTGCCGGCCCCACGCGGCCTGGTTCTCGACCAGGAACCAGCGGTCTCCGTGGGACCCGGTGGCGACGAGGGGGTCGCCTCGGTCGCGGGCGCCGTCGCTGCAGGGCACCCAGCCGTCGGTCACGACGTCGTCACCACCACGCCCTCGCGCAGCAGGCGGCGGACGACCACGAGCGCGCTGGCCAGGTCGAGCCCGGGCAGGGACCCGACGGTGACCGGGTCGCCGGTGCGGAGCGTCTCCAGGGCCGGCGCCGCCTCGACGGGCAGGGACAGCACGCTGCCCCGCGCGGTCAGCCGGACGCGGTCACCGGCCGTCTCGATGCGGCCGCCGTAGCCGCCGCGCCACCGGACGCGGGTGTTCTCGGTCAGTCCGGTGATCGCGTCGAGGGTGGCGAGCGGGGCGACTGGTTCAGGGCGGGTGTCGCGGTCGAACCGGGCGCCGAGGCGTCGGGCGGACAGGCTCGTCGGATCAGAGGCGTGCAGTGCCGCGACGAGGTCGGTCACCGTCTCCTCGACGATCGGACGCAGCTGGTCGGGGTCGCTGACGTCGATGCCCATCGGGAGGGAGGCGCGCAGGGCTGCGGAGTCGCCGACCAGGCTCAGGAGCGTGTCGACGACGTCGGCCCGGGTGTACGCGGACAGCCCGACGGTCAGGTGGATGGACGTGTCGCCCAGCGCGGTCGCGGAGTGGATCCAGCCGCGCGGCAGGTAGAGGGCGTCGCCGGGGCGCAGGACGCGGTCGATGACGGGGGTGCCACGGCCGGCGTCGGCGACGGCGGCGCGGTGGTCGGTCCAGACCTGGTCCTTGAGCGGGTCCGGGTGCACGGGTGCGTGGATGACCCAGTGCTTCTCGCCGGAGACCTGCAGGACGAACACGTCGTGGGTGTCGTAGTGCGGCGAGAAGCCCTGCGACGACGGCGGCGTGACGTACGCGTTGACCTGCGCGGGGTGCCCGAGCTCCTCGACGAGCTCCCGCGTGAAGTCGACCAGCGGCGGCCACATCCGGTGCAGGCCCTGGAGCACGATCGTCGCGCCGGCCGCGAACTCGGCGAGCACCTTGTCGCTGGACACCTGGTCGGACACCTCGGCGCCGAGCCCGCCGGACGCGGTGAACCGGTCCGGCGCCAGCACGGAGCCCTCGCGGGCCAGCCGGACGAACGGGGTGCGCAGGGCGCGCCGCCCGACGAGCTCGTCGACCGCGGCCGGGGAGAACAGGTCCGTGAAGTCGTCGTTCGCGGGGGAGAGCAGGGCCGCGCGACCCCAGTGCTCGTCGGCGAACCGCGACGCCGGGATGCCGATGCAGCGCGAGAGCGCGGACCGCAGGACCGGTCCGCGCACTCGTTCGTGCCGCCTCAGGGCGGGCTCTGGCACTACGCCGAGCCGTCCGCCCCGCCGTCGTGCCCGCCGGGGTTCGCGCCGCCGTCGGCCGGTCCCTCGCCCGCGGAGCCGTCGGCCCCGCCGTCGTGCCCGCCGGGGTTCGCGCCGCCGTCGGCCGGTCCCTCGCCCGCGGAGCCGTCCGCGCCGCCGTCGTGACCGCCCGGGTTGGCGCCGCCGTCCGCGGGACCTTCCCCTGCGGGTGCCGGCTCGGTGGTGATGTCGTCGTCGTTGATGCTCATGGACACTCCCCTCGTCTCGCAGCCGTGCAGCGGCGTCGCCGCCTTCGCGAGCGTATGCGCTTGACGACCGGACCGCTCCAGGAGCATTCTTCAACCAACAAGTTGCACAACCGAGAGGTTTCACAGGTGGATCCGCTGAGTGCGACGTTCGCCGCCCTCGCCGATCCGACCCGCCGGGCGATCCTCGCCCGGCTGGCCGACGGCGAGGCGACGGTGTCCCAGCTGGCGGAGCCGTTCGACATGACGACGCAGGCCGTCTCCAAGCACCTGCGGGTGCTCGAGGAGGCGGGCCTGATCACGCGGGGCCGGCGCGCGCAGTGGCGGCCGAGCCGGCTCCGTGAGGACGCGCTGGACGACGCCACCGACTGGCTGGAGCACCACCGGGCCGCGTTCCGGCAGCGCTTCGACGCCCTGGACCGCGAGATCGCCGGGATTCGCAAGGACGAGGGGAACCAACGATGGGAACCACTGAGCTGATCGTCGAGCCGGGACGGCAGGACGTCGTCGTCGTGCACGACTTCGAGGCGCCGCCCGAGCTGGCGTTCCGCGCCTACACGGACCCGGACCTGATGCCGCGCTGGAAGGGGTCGGAGCGGTTCGCGGTCGTCGTCGACGAGCACGACCTGCGCGTCGGCGGGCGGTGGCGGCTGGTCATGACGCGCGCCGACGGCACGGAGTACCCGATGCGGGGCGTGTTCCACGAGGTCAGCGCACCGCACCGGCTCGTGTCCACCTACGAGTTCGAGCCCGGTGGTCCGGGGGCGCTGCAGCTGGTGGTCGAGACGTTCGAGGCCACGCCGACCGGGTGCCGGCTGACGTCGGTGTCGCTGTTCGCGTCGGTCGAGGACCGCGACGGCTGGGTGCCGTCCGGCGGGCTCGAGTCGGGGACGCGGGCGTCGATGGCCCTGCTCGACGAGGTGCTGGCGTCATGACGGACCTCGAGGTGCGGCGGGCGTTCGACGCCCCGGCGAGCGCGCTGTGGGCCGCCTGGACCGACTCCGCCGTCGTGCGCTCCTGGTGGGGGCCCCAGGGGTTCACGTGCCCGGTCGCGCGGCTGGACGTGCGGGTGGGCGGCGTCTCGCTCGTCGCGATGCGGACGCCCGACGGGGTCGACCTCTGGAACACGTGGACGTACACGCGCATCGACGACGGAGAGCGGCTGGAGTTCGTCAACGGGTTCAGCGACGCCGACGGCGGCTCCTACGACCCGCAGGACCTCGGCTTCCCGCCCGGCATCCCGCGCGAGGTGCCCCACGTCGTCACCGTGCGCGACGGGCTCATGACGATCGTCGAGCGCGGGTACGCCGACGCGCAGACCGCCGAGCTGTCCCGGCAGGGCCTGGAGTCGTCGCTCGACAAGCTCGCCGCGACGCTCTAGGGATGCTGTGCGCGCAGCGCGACGGCGATGCGCTCGACGAGGGCGGTCGGCACGGGGTCCTTGTAGAGGAGCTTCACGGTGTCCTTCGCTGCCCGGTACGGCGCCACCTCGGCCTCCAGGCCGGCCTCCAGCGGCGCCACCGGGTAGAGCCCGACGTGGTGCTTCCAGCCGGCGAAGTGCAGCGCGTACCGGTCGTCGAGCATGAACGCGGGCATGCCGTAGCGGATCCGCTCCTCGGCCCCGGGCAGCGCACGGCGCAGCGCCTCGGCGACCTCGGTCAGGATCGGGCGGACGTCGTCGGGGAACGTCGCGATGTAGTCGTCGGTGGTGGTCATGTCACGCCGGCTTCGTCGCCTTGCCGTCGAGCCACAGCGTCTCGGACTCGTCGCGGTGCACACCGTCCGTGCCGACGTGCTTGGTGCTGATGGTCGGACCCTTCGAGATCACGTGCCACAGGGCCATGGCGTGCCCACGGCCGAGGCCGTAGTCCTCCGCCAGCCAGGTCACGACGCCGCCTGCCTTGGCGCCGGGGGCGTCGAGGCCCTTCTCGTGMGCGATCGCCACCAGCTGCCGCGGTGTGAGCCCGGTCCTGTCCTCGATGGTGTCCAGGTAGGCCTGGAACGACATGGGTGTCCCCTCTCCGTCGTGGAAAACCTAGCGTGACCCGGTGACACGCGCTCTTGACGGGATGTGCGGGATGTTCGTAATGTCGCACCTCACTACTGCAAGAACTCGACAAACAGAATGCACAAAGCCGTGCATCCCGGTCGCGATGAACCGCACTCATCTCGCCGTCCGCTCTTCACACCCCTCACAGGGTCGACCCCTGCAACGACGCAGGGAGAACGAGGACGTCCATGAGAACTCGGTTGAAGCACGCGATCGTGGCCGGTGCCACGATCGCGCTCGTCGCGCCCCTGGGCGTCGCGCTCGTGGCACAGGGGGCGTCCGCCGCCCCCGTGCTCCTGTCCGCGGGCAAGCCCGCCACCGCCAGCAGCTCGAACCAGACCTACGTCGCCGGCAACGTCACCGACGGCAACCAGGCCAGCTACTGGGAGTCCGCGAACAACGCGTTCCCGCAGTGGGTCCAGATCGACCTCGGTGCCGCCGCGACGGTCACCGACATCACCGTGAAGATCCCCGGCGGCTGGGGTGCCCGCACCGAGACCATCACGCTCCAGGGCTCGACCGACGGATCCAGCTTCACGACGCTCAAGGCGTCCGCGTCCTACGCGTTCACCGGCGGCAACACCGTCGCCGTCGACGTGACGGACACCAGCGTCCGCTACGTGCGCGCCGCCGTGAGCGCCAACACCGGCTGGCCCGCCGCGCAGCTGTCCGAGGTCGAGGTCTACGGGAACTCGTCGACACCGCCGGTCGACCCGCCGGAGGGCAGCAACCTCGCGCAGGGCCGTCCGATCACCRCGACCTCCGTGCAGCAGACCTACGTCGCCGGGAACGCGGTCGACGGCTCCACCGCCACCTACTGGGAGGGTGCGCCGGGTGCGTACCCGTCGAACCTCACGGTGTCGCTGGCCGCGCAGTCCACGCTCACCGGGGTGGTCGTGAAGCTCAACCCCGACCCGGCGTGGGGCAGCCGGACGCAGACGTTCGCGGTCGAGGGCCGCACGGGCAGCGGCTCGTGGAGCACCCTGAAGGCGTCCGCCGCGTACGCGTTCAACCCGTCGTCGGGCAACACCGTGACCGTCCCGGTCACCGGCTCCGCGACCGACGTGCGGCTCGTGCTCACCGCCAACACCGGCTCCTCCAACGCCCAGGTGGCCGAGCTGCAGTTGTTCGGCAGCACCACACCGGTGCCGACGAGCCCCGACCTCCAGGTCGCGCTCACGGCGAACCCGATCACCGTGACGCCGACGCAGGCGATCTCCGTCGGCGCCACCGTCCGGAACTCCGGCACCGCCGGCTCCGCCGCGACCACGGCCGTCGTCGCGCTCGGCGGCACGACCGTCGGCACGGTGACCGTCCCGGCGCTCGCCGCCGGTGCGCAGACCACGATCACCGTGAACGCGGGAACCCGGGCCACCGGCACGTACCCGGTCACGGTCACCGTCGACCCCGCGAACACCGTCGCCGAGTCGAACGAGACCAACAACGCGGCGTCCGGCTCGGTCGTCGTCTCCACCGGACCGGAGCCCACGACCGCGGACCTCCAGGTCAGCCTCACGGGCACGTCGCCCGCGAGCCCGACGCCCACGGACGTCGTCACGGTCACCGGGACGGCCCGCAACACCGGCACCGCCGGGTCGGCCGCGACGACGGTCGCGCTCACCCTGAACGGCACCGCCGTCGGCACGGCGAACGTCGGGGCGCTCGCCGCCGGCGCGCAGCAGAACGTGTCGATCAGCATCGGCACGCGTGCCGCCGGGACCTACGCGCTGGTCGCGACGATCGACCCGGCCGGGTCGGTCGCCGAGTCGAACGAGAGCAACAACAGCGCCACGGCGTCCCTCGTGGTGAACGCGCCGGGTGGCACGGGAGAGGACCTCGCCGCCGGACGGCCCGCGACGGCGTCGTCGACCGAGTTCTCGTTCGTCGCCGGGAACGCCGTCGACCCCGACCCGACCACGTACTGGGAGGGCGCGGGCGGCGCCTACCCGAGCTGGCTCGCCGTGAACCTGGCGTCGCAGTCGACGCTCCAGCAGGTGGTCGTCGGCGTCCCGCCGGCCGCTGCCTGGGGTGCCCGGACGCAGACGTTCTCGATCGAGGGGCGCGTCGGCACCGGAGCGTGGACATCGCTCAAGGCGTCGGCCGCGTACGCGTTCGCACCCGGGTCGGGCAACAAGGTGACCATCCCGGTCAGCGGCTCGGCCACGGACGTGCGGCTCGTCTTCACCGCCAACACCGGTGCGGGGAACGGGCAGGTGTCGGCGCTCAACGTGGTCGGCCTCCCGGCGCCCAACCCCGACCTCACCGTCACCGCGGTGACGGCCAGCCCGGCGTCGCCCGTCGAGACGGCCGCGATCACGCTCTCCGCGACGGTGCGCAACGGGGGGAACCTCGCGTCGGCCGCGGCCACTGTGGACCTCACGGTCGACGGGACCCGCGTCGACTCCGTGGCCGTGCCTGCGCTCGCGGCGGGGCAGTCAGCCACGGTGAGCAAGTCGATCGGCACCCGCCCCGCAGGCTCGTACACGATCGGCGCGGTCGTCGACCCCGCCAACACCGTCGTCGAGCAGAACGAGGCGAACAACGGCTACAGCAACCCGACCAAGGTCGTCGTGACCGAGGCGCCCGGCCCGGACCTGCAGGTCCTCGCCATCGCGTCGAACCCGGCCAACCCGGCGGTCGGCTCGTCGGTGAGCTTCACCGTCACCGTGAAGAACCGGGGCTCGCAGTCGGCGGGCGCGTCCACCACGCGGCTCGTCGTCGGCAGCACCACGCTCACCGGGTCGACGGGCGCGCTCGTCGCCGGCGCCACGGCGACCGTCGCCCTGAACGGCACGTGGACCGCCGCCACCGGCGGAGCCACGCTGACCGCCACGGCCGACGCGACGAACGCGGTCGCGGAGACCAACGAGAACAACAACTCAGCTGCGCAGTCGATCGTCGTCGGACGCGGGGCAGCCGTCCCGTACACGTCGTACGAGGCGGAGGCCGGTACCTACACGGGCACCCTGCTCGAGGCCGACGCGCTGCGGACGTTCGGGCACACCAACTTCGGCACCGAGTCCTCGGGTCGCAAGTCGGTACGCCTGACCAGCCAGGGCCAGTACGTCCAGCTGACGTCCACCAACGCCACCAACTCGATCGTGATCCGGAACTCGATCCCGGACGCGGCGGGCGGCGGCGGTCAGGACGCCACGATCAGCCTCTACGCCAACGGGACCTTCGTGCAGAAGGTGACGCTGTCGTCCCGGCACAGCTGGCTGTACGGGACCACCGACCAGCCCGAGGGCCTGTCCAACACCCCGGGCGGCGACGCGCGACGGCTGTTCGACGAGTCCCACGCGCTGCTCGCGCAGTCCTACCCGGCGGGCACGGTGTTCCGGCTGCAGCGCGACGCGGGTGACACGGCGGCGTTCTACGTCATCGACTCCGTCGACCTGGAGCAGGTGGCGCCGCCGCTGTCCAAGCCCGCGGAGTGCACCTCGATCACGGCGTACGGCGCGGTGCCGAACGACGGGCTCGACGACACCGCGGCGCTCCAGGCGGCGGTGACGGCGGACCAGAACGGCCAGATCAGCTGCGTCTGGATCCCGCAGGGGCAGTGGCGCCAGGAGAAGAAGATCCTCACCGACGACCCGCTCAACCGCGGGATGTACAACCAGGTGGGCATCTCGAACGTGACGATCCGCGGGGCCGGCATGTGGCACTCGCAGCTCTACTCGCTGATCGAGCCGCAGGACGCGAACACGCTCAACCACCCGCACGAGGGCAACTTCGGGTTCGACATCGACGGCAGCACCCAGATCTCCGACATCGCCATCTTCGGCTCCGGCCGGATCCGTGGCGGCGACGGGAACGACGAGGGCGGCGTCGGCCTCAACGGCCGGTTCGGCACGGGCACCAAGATCAGCAACGTGTGGATCGAGCACGCCAACGTGGGCGTCTGGGTGGGCCGGGACTACGACAACATCCCCGAGCTCTGGGGACCCGCCGACGGCCTGGAGTTCTCGGGCATGCGGATCCGCAACACCTACGCCGACGGGATCAACTTCTCCAACGGCACCCGGAACTCGCGAGTGTTCAACTCGTCGTTCCGCACCACCGGTGACGACGCGCTGGCCATCTGGGCCAACCCGTACGTCAAGGACCGGACCACCGACAACGCCCACGACAACCACTTCGTGAACAACACGATCCAGCTGCCGTGGCGCGCCAACGGGATCGCTGTCTACGGCGGCTCCAACCAGTCGATCGAGAACAACCTCGTCTACGACACCATGAACTACCCGGGCATCATGCTGGCGACCGACCACAGCCCCCTGCCGTTCGGTGGGACGACGCTGATCGCCAACAACGGTCTGTACCGGACCGGCGGGGCGTTCTGGAACGAGGACCAGGAGTTCGGGGCCATCACGATCTTCCCGAGCACCCTGGACATCACCGGCGTCACCATCCGGGACACCGACATCGACGACTCCACCTACGACGGCATCCAGTTCAAGAACGGCGGCGGCGTCGTGCCGGACGTCAAGATCACGAACGTGCGGATCACCAACAGCCGCAACGGCGCCGGCATCCTGGCGATGAGCGGGATCCGCGGCAACGCGATCCTGAGCAACGTCACGTTCTCGGGCAACGCCACGGGCAACGTGGTCACCCAGCCGGGCAGCCAGTTCGTCATCACGGGCGGCTAGCCACCACCAGGCAGAAGACTTCGTCCTACCCGGTAGGACGAAGTCTTCTGCCTGTCAGGTGAGGCGGTCCAGGAGGCGGACCTCGACCAGGTCGCCTGCCTCGCTCTTGCCGATCGTCGTGCACAGGGCCTTGCGCAGGGGCAGCCAGTGCGGGCCCGTGCCCGAGGGCATCAGGGTCGCGGCGAACTCGTGGCCGTCGAGCGTGCCGGTGACCTTGACCGCCTTGCGGGTGCCGAGCAGCTCCGCGGAGCCGTCCAGCTCCAGGTAGGTGGCGAAGGCCCCGTCCTTGCGGATGGGCGCGGTGAACGTGGCGTCGAGAGTCATGCGCCCAGGATCTCGCGGAGTCGCACCGCGAACGCGTCCGGCTGCTCGGCGAAGCCGATGTGGTCCCCCGGGAACAGGGTCGGCTCGATGCCCAGCAGGGCCGCGAGCGCGCGCGACGTTCGGTCGCACAGCTCGCCCGTGGACTCCTCGCCGATGCCGACGACGATCCTCGTCGGGGCGGCTGTCAGGGCCTCGACGTCGGGCCGGAACCGCACGGTGTGCCGGAGCATGTGCGCGAACTGGAAGTGCTCGTCGGCAGCGTCCTGGCCTTCGCGCGGTGAGCCGAAGTACATCTCGAACACCTCGTCGGGCATCTGCAGGTTGCCGATGTCCATGAACTGCCGCCACGCCGAGCGCGTGTCCCCGGTCAGGTAGGTGGCGATCATCCGCTCGGACTTCTCGTACAGGTCGGCGTGGTCGGGGAGGAGCTCGTCGAGGGGCGGCTCGTGCGGGATGGCGGTGTGCACGAGCTCCGGCGCGCTCTGGACGAGGGCCAGGACGGTGACGGCACCGCCCGACGAGCCGAGGACCGTCGCGGGCCCCGCGTCGACCTGGCGGAGGAGCGCGGCAAGGTCGGACGCACGCTCGACGGGGGTCGAGTCGCGGTCCGGGTGGTCGACGGGGCTGCGGTTGATGCCGCGGGGGTCGGTGGTCAGGACGGTGTGGTCGGTGGCGAGCAGGTCGGCCAGCGGGGCGAACGCCGTGGCGTCCATCGGGGCGCCGACGAGCGCGATCAGAGGGCCGGAGCCGCGCAGCTCGTAGTGGAGCCGAGCGCCGGGGACGTCGAGCGTGGTGGCGGTGGTGAAGGTGGTCATGCCGGTAAGACTTGCGCCGCGGGGCAGAATCATCGGTCATGACGGACCTGTCCGAGGTCGACGCCTTCACCGAGCAGCTGGCGCCCCTGCGCGGCGAGCTGCACGCGCACTGCTACCGGATGCTCGGCTCGGTGCACGACGCCGACGACGCCGTGCAGGATGCCCTGCTGCGGGCGTGGCGCGCGCTGGAGGACAGCGAGGTGTCCGCACTGCGTCCGTGGCTCTACCGCATCGCCACCAACTCCTGCCTCGACCTCATCGCCCGGCGCGGCCGGCGCGCGCTGCCCGTGGACCTCGGCCCGTCGAGCGAGCACGCCGTGGTCGGGGACGCGCCGCTGACCGAGGTCGCCTGGCTCAGCCCGTACCCCGACGCCCGCTACGAGCAGCGTGAGTCCGTCGAGCTCGCGTTCGTCGCCGCGCTGCAGCACCTGCCCGGCAACCAGCGGGCCGCCCTCCTGCTCTTCGAGGTGCTGGGCTTCTCGGCCGCCGAGATCGCCACCTGGATGGACACGACGACCGCGTCGGTGAACTCCGCGCTGCAGCGCGCACGGGCGACGGTCGCGTCGAAGGTGCCCGCGCGGGACACCCACCCGGTCGCGGACGCTCGCGTGCGTGAGGTCGTCGCCGGGTACGCGTCCGCCCTGGAGCGGGGCGACGTCGACCTGCTCCTCTCGCTGCTGACCGAGGACGTCACCTGGTCGATGCCGCCGCTGCCGCACTGGTACCGCGGCCGTGAGGCMGTCACCGAGTTCGCGACGACGGTCGCGTTCACCTGCGGCTCATGGCGGCACGTCCCCACGAGCGCGAACGGCCAGCCCGCGGTCGCGTCGTACCTGCGGGCGCCCGGCGACGACGTGCACCACGCCTGGTCGATCGACGTCCTGACGCTCCGCGGCGACCTGGTCACCGAGCTGACGGCCTTCATCGGCCTCGAGCACTTCGACGCGTTCGGCCTGCCGCCCACGCATCCCTGACCCGTCCGGGTGACCGTCGCCCCAGCGGCCGCGATCCAGTCCGTGCCCGCCGTACCGTCGGGCGCGACGGAAGGGGGGCCCTGGTGCTGATGGCCACGGCCGTGGTGCTGCTCGTCGGCGGGACCCTGCTCGGCGCGCGACTGCTGCGGTCGCGCGCCCAGGAGCCGGGTCTGCCGCCGAGGTCGCTCGTCGCGGAGCTGTCCTGGCTCCTGGTCCTGGTGCTCCCGTGGGGGCTGCTCCTCGGGGTCGGCGCGTTCGCGATCAGCCTCGACTGCCACGAGGGCCTCGCCTACGCCGACCTCGCCCCGGGCGTCACCGGCGACGCGTACTGCGACGGGGTCCTCCAGGAACGCTTCCCGGGGACCCTGATCGCCGTCTCGGTGCTGGTCGCGAGCGTCGCGCTCGTCTGGACGGTGACCGTGCTCCTGCTCCGCGCGGCCGAACGGCGCCGGGAGACGGTCAGCTGATGTCAGGGCGCCGGCGTCCGTCGGCCGGCTTCTCCAGGACGAGCCACACCACGACGGCGACGAGGAGCCACACCAGGAGCCCGACGTGCAGGTCGGGCCAGACGAACAGCAGGGCGACCGGCACCAGGACGCTCGGCACCCCACGGCCCAGGACCCACCGGCGCCCCTTGCCCACCAGCAGCGCGGTCACCACGCCGAGCGCGCAGTAGGCGGCCACCGCCCCGCACAGCAGCGCCCGGTACTCCAGCGGCAGGTGTTCGTGCGTGTGCTCGACGGCCACGCCGAGCGCCGCGGCGAGGGCGGCCAGTGCGCCGGTGAGCAGGGCGTGCAGGACCATGACGATCCGCGGTGCGACCACGTGCGGCCGCAGCTGGGGGATGCCTGCCGTCCCGTGCAGCAGACCCGCGGCCCACACGGACGCCAGCAGGGCGAAGGCGCCGAGAGCGACCACCACGGTGGCCCGGTCCCACTCGGCGGAGTCGGCGGCGGCGTCGATGACCTGGATGAGCCCCTCGCCGAGCACGATGATGACGAAGAGGCCGAGCCGCTCCCAGAGGTGCTCCTCCTCGGTGTGCTTCCCCTCGATGCTCAGGAGCCCGGCCGCCGGTCCGCCGCGGCGGCGCGAGGTCTTCACGCGCTCGAGCCGCTCCTCGGCCTCCTGCAGGGCGCGCTCGCCGGACGTCAGGAGCAGCACCGCCAGGTCGATGACGATCCCGACGCCCCACAGCCAGTACCGCTGCGGCGCGTCGACCCAGAGCGAGATCAGCCAGGGAAGCGCCCCGAGCCCGTACTGCGCGAGCGGCCAGTCGAGCAGGACCCTGCCCCGCTGGACGACCGCCCCCGCGTACCAGCGCAGGGCGACGTACGCGACGACGAACGCGGCGGCGCGCGAGCCGTGGATGCCCGGCACGGACGCGGCCATCACCGCGAGGCCGAGCATCGCGGTGATCAGCACATGGGTCTTGGCGTCGTCGCCCGCGATGTTCCCGTAGACCGCGAACCCGGCCCACGAGATCCAGAACGCCAGGTAGAGGACGGCGTAGAGGCCGAGCGTCGTCGGCTCGGTGTCCTCGTGCAGCAGGTGCGCCAGCTGGCCGATGCCGGCGACGACCACCAGGTCGAAGAACAGCTCCTTCCAGGTGGCGTGCCGCTCGACGGTCGTGACGGGCTCTGCTGCCATGCCACTCATGATGACGCCCGCCCGCCCCCGACGGACGGGGACGGGCGGGCGTCAGGTCGAGCTGTGCGGTGCTAGCCGCAGACTGCGGTCAGGCCGCTGCCGGTCCCGTTGGCGATGAAGCCGGCGGTCGCCGTGCCACCCGCCGGGACGGAGCCGTTCCACGCGGCACTCGTGATGGTGTTCGTGCCGGAGAGGGTGCCGTTCCACGCCTGGGTCAGCGTGGCGCCGGAGACCGTGGCACKCCAGCTGCTCAGTGCGGTCGAGCCGGCCTTCACCGTGACCTCACCGACGAACGAGCCGTTCCAGCTGTTCACCACCTTGACCGTCGCCGTGCACGCACCGGTGCCACCGGTGGGCGTCGGGGTCGGCGTCGGCGTGGAGGTCACCGTCGGCGTCGGGGTGGGGGTGGGAGTGGTGTTGCCGCCACCGATGTTGATGTCGCTGCACAGGTAGTACGGCTGGTCGAGGTGGCTGGCCTGCCAGATGGTGAACAGGACCGCGCGGCCGCTGCGGCCGGACAGGTTCAGGTCCGTCTGGTACAGCCCGGTGGTGCCGTAGCGACCGGTCTCCTTGACCAGGTCCAGGTCGTCCCAGCCGAGCGCCTCGGTGGTCGGGTCGAAGCCGGCCTTCGAGACGTAGATGCGCAGGTAGTCGGCGCCGTGCTTGGCGCTGTCAGTGAGGGTGAGGGTGAACGACGTGGGCACGCCCTTGGCCACCCAGGGCCCGACGGCGTCGAGGGCGTTGTAGCGCGGCGCCTGGGTGCGGCCACCGGAGCAGAGCTGCCCGTTCGGGATGACGGCCTGGTGGTTGCCGCCGACGTTCTCGCGGTAGAGCCCGTTCCAGTTCCACATGGCGTTCGGGTCGGCCTGCCAGGCCTGCCAGCACATGGGGTCCTTCTGCTCCATGGTGGGGTCGAGGTGGTTGCTGCCCCACCGCTCCCAACAGCCGTAGTTGCGTGTCGGAGGGTCGGTGACCGAACCGTGGGCGGACGCGGGTTGTGAGGTGACGACGGCGGCCACCAGCGCCATGGCCACGGCGAGGAGCGCGGTGACCAGAGTGCGAGGTCGTGCTCGGACGGACATGGGGTATCCCCTTCGCGAAGATGTCGACATTGACCCCCCGGGAGCGCCCACCGTCAGGAACCGCTTCCCTGACGGGAGACGGGGGCGTCCGTCCACCTTCACGACGAGTCCGCGCGGTGACCAGGCACCGAAGCGATTCACCCGTGCGGGGCACCGACTTTCGAGAGCAACCAGTCGAGGGCGTCGGTCGCGGCGCTGAGCACCGAGACGTGGCCGTCGCCGGGGCGAAGCCACAGCTCGGCCGACGGGATGCGGTCGGCCAGCCACCGCGCGTGGCTGCTGGGCACCACCCGGTCGGCCTCGCCGTGCAGCAGGAGCACCGGTGCGGCGATCGTGGCCGGGTCGAACCCCCAGGGTGCGACGTAGGCGAGGTCGTCGTCGACCATCCCGCCGATGCCGCCCTCCAGCGCCTCGCCGGCGATCCGCCCGAGCCAGCCCCAGTCACCCTCGAGCGCCGCGTGGTCCGTCGGCGTGAACATCTCCGGGTCGTACTCGCTGGCGGTCAGCACCCGTTCGAGCGCCGCGCGGCCCTCGACGGCGGCGCGCAGCTCGGCGGTGCCGGCCGGGTTGATGCCTGCGAACCAGTCGAGGCCGTCGGCGGGGTACGGCGCGAGACCCGACCCGCTCACGGCGGCGACGACCCGGTCCCCGAGCAGTGCCGCGCAGGCAAGGGCGTGCGGCCCGCCGCCGGAGTGCCCGAGGACCGCGAACCGGTCGAGGCCGAGGGCGTCGGCGATCGTCTCGACGTCACCCGCGGCGGACGCGATGTCGCGGCCCGGGTGCGGCGTCGAGCCGCCGTAGCCGGGGCGGTCGTAGGACACCCACCGGATCCCGCGTGCTGCGCTCGCGGGCAGCAGCGGCTCCGGCGGCGTACCCACGTTCGGGGTGCCGTGGTGCCACACGACGGTGAGGACGGGGTCGTCGACGGGGACGTCGTAGGCGCGCAGCGTCCGGCCGTCGGGCGCCCTGACCTCGATCATCGGCTCTCCTTGAGCAGGTCGATCTCCTCGCGGTTGATCTGGCTCGCCTGCGTGAAGAGCTCGTTCGCCAGGTCGATCTGCTCGTCGGTGAGGGTGTCCAGGTAGGCGGCCCAGCGCGCGCCGACGCGGCCGTAGATCGGGCCGACCTGCTGCAGGACCTTGTCGACGTCGGCGGTCACGATGACGCGCCGCCGGTCGGTCTGGTCGCGCTGGCGGCTGACGTAGCCGGCCTTCTCCAGCCGGTCGATCACCGCGGTGATGGCGCCGCCGGCACTCAGGCCGGTGCGTTCGGCCAGCTCACCGGGGGTGGCCGGCCCCTGGCTCATCAGCAGGCTGACCGCCTGCAGGTCCGTGCTGTTGAGTCCGCCCGTGCGTGCGACCGCGTCCTGGAACAGCACGGCGTTCGCCATGAAGTCGCGCATGACGTCGGCCATGCGCGCGATGGACTGCTCGCGCGTTGACAGGGATCCCATCGGCGGCCTACTCTCTCGAAATACGAGAGACTCTGAAAACGAGAGTCTCGCACTTCTACGGTATCAAAGGGGGGCGTCATGCCCAGAGCACTCGTCATCGGCGGCGGGGTCGCCGGTCCGGCCGTCGCGCAGCTCCTCGCACGGGACGGCTGGGACACCCACGTCTACGAGGCGCACCACGAGCCCGACCCGTACGCGGGCCTGTTCCTCAACGTCGCGACGAACGGCCTCGCCGTCCTGGACACGCTCGGGCTGCGCGACCGGCTGCTCACCGACGGCCACCGGGCCGGGCGGATGGTCATGTGGAGCCGGACCGGCAAGGAGCTCGGCACGGTGCCCAACGGTCCGGCGCGCGAGCCCGAGCGCGGCAGCGTCATCGTGCGGCGCAGCTGGCTGCACCAGGTGCTGCGCGACGGGTCCCAGGCGGCAGGCGTCCCGACCACCTACGGCGCGCGGCTGGTCTCCATCGACCAGGATGCCGACGGCGTGCGCGCCAYGTTCGCGGACGGGACCGTCGCGGAGGGTGACCTGCTCGTCGGCGCCGACGGCATCGGCTCCCCGACGCGCCGCTACATCGACCCGAACGCCCCCGAGCCCGTGTACAGCGGGCTGGTCGGGCTCGGCGGGTTCGCGCGGGTGCCCGGTCTGGAGCCGACGCCCGAGACGCAGCACTTCGTCTTCGGCGCCCGCTCGTTCTTCGGCTACCTCGTGCGGGCCGACGGGACCACCTACTGGTTCGCCAACGTCACGGCGCCCGACCGGGACGCCGTGGTCACGCTCGACGACCTGCGCGCGCTGCACGCCGACGACCCCTACCCGGTCCCGCTGATCCTCGCGGCGACCTCCGACGAGCTCCGCCCGTACCCGATCGACGACCTCGTCGGGGTGCCGCGCTGGAGCCGCGGGCGCGTCGTCGCGGTGGGGGACGCCGTGCACGCCACCAGCCCGAGCGCCGGACAGGGGGCGTCGCTTGCGCTGGAGGATGCGGCGGTCCTGGCCGGGTCTTTGCGTCGCGAGCGCGATCTCACGACCGCGTTCGCCACCTACCAGTCCGCGCGTCAGCCGCGCACGGATGCGGTCGTGAAGTACGCCCGGGCCATCAACGCGCAGAAGCGCGTCACCACGAGCCGCCTCGGCGTGGCGATCCGGGACGCGATGATGCCGATGTTCCTGCGGAGGGCAGCGAACGACACCCGCAACGACTGGCTCTACAACCACACGGTCGGCTGAGACGATCGCCCGGTGACCCACCTCGACGACGACGAGCGTCGCGCGCGCCTCGCTCGCCGGCACGCGGTGGCCCCGCCGTTCCGCGTCACCGGGGTCGAGGCCGCCGCCGACGCGATGGTCTGCCTGCACGCCACCGACCCGGCCGGGCTGTACCTGTCGGCCTGGGCGCGCGTCGACGGGTTCACGGTGCCGGACCTGGACCGCGCGTTCTACGACGACCGCACCCTGGTCAAGCACCTGGCCATGCGCCGGACGCTGTTCGCGGTCGGCCGGGACCTGCTGCCGATCGTGCAGGCCGCGTCGAGCGACAAGGTCGCGGGGGTCGAACGGCGTCGGCTGGAGAAGGAGGTCCGGGAGGCGGGCCTCGTCGAGGACGCGTCACGGTGGTTCGACGAGGTGACGGCGGCCGCCGTGGCAGGCCTGGCCGACGGGCCGCTCACCGCCGCGCAGCTCCGGGAGCGCGAGCCGGTGCTGGAGGGGTCGATCGCGTACGGCCACGGGAAGTCCTGGGCGGGGTCGTTCCCCGTGGTGTCGCGTGTGATGACGTGCCTGCAGGCGGCCGGGACGATCGTGCGCGCCGGGAACCTCGGCTCGTGGACGTCGTCGCGGCCCACCTGGGCGCTCGCGGCCGACTGGCTGGGGGAGCCGATCCCGGCGGTCCCCGAGGACGTCGCCCGCGCGCAGCTGGTCGAGCGGTGGCTGCGCCGGTTCGGCCCCGGGACCACCCTCGACCTGAAGTGGTGGCTCGGCTCGACGCTCACCGCGGTGCGGCAGGCGCTGCGGGACGTCGGCGCGGTCGAGGTGTCGCTGGACGGCGGCGGCTCGGGCTGGGTGCTGCCCGACGACACCGAGCCCGTCGGACCCGTGGAGCCCTGGGTCGCGCTGCTGCCCGCCCTCGACCCGACCACGATGGGCTGGTCCGAGCGCGACTGGTACCTCGGCCCGCACCGCCCTCAGGTGTTCGACACCGCCGGCAACGGGGGCGCGACGATCTGGGTCGACGGGCGGATCGTCGGCGGCTGGTCGACGAAGGACGGCGCCGTCGACCTGGTCCTGCTCGAGGACGTCGGCGCCGACGCGCGCGGAGCGCTGGACACCGAGGCCGACCGGCTCACCGCGTGGCTGCACGGCACTTCGGTCATGCCCCGGTTCCCCGCGCCGCTGGTCAGCTCACCGCGTCGATCGCCTGCTGGATGAGGTCCGCGACCTCGTCGGGGTGGCTGATCATCGCGACGTGCGAGCTGTCGATCTCGACCGTCGTCGAGCCCGCCCGCTCGGCCATCGCGCGCTCGGCCGCCGGCGGGATCACCCGGTCCTGCGACGCGACCAGGTACCAGGACGGCAGCGTCCGCCAGGCGGGCGGACCGGACGGCTCCCCGAGGGTGGCCAGCGCGGCGGGCCGCTGCGACACCGCCATGATCGCTGCCTCCTCCGGCGGCAGGTCCTGGCAGAACGCCTGCGGGAACACCGCCGGGTTGAGGTAGGCGTCGCCGTTGCCCTCTCCCGCGTCGGGGAACGGTCGCAGGACGATGATCTGGGTGAGGTCGGGCGGCGGCCCGTCGCTGCCCAGGGCCGTGGCCGCGCCGACCGCCTCCCCCTCCTCCAGCGCGAACGCCGCGATGTAGACGAGCGCGGTGACGTTGTCCGCGCCGACGGCCGCGTTGGTGATGACCGCGCCGCCGTACGAGTGCCCGACCAGGATCACCGGACCCTCGATCGTCGACACGAAGGACCGGATGTACGCCGCGTCGAAGGACACGCTGCGCAGCGGGTTGGCGGGGGCGTAGACGGCGTGACCTGCGGCGGTCAGCCGGGTGATCACCCCGCCCCAGCCGGACGCGTCGGCAAAGGCTCCGTGGATCAGGACGACGGTAGGGCTCATGGTCGGTTCCCTTCGGGCGGTGACGGACATCGACAGTTTCCGCCCGCGCGGACGACCGGCGGATGGCCGTGCCGCGCACGGTTCTGGTCCGTCCGTGCACGATCCGGTCTGTCGGACCCAGGGCATCGGCGCCTACGGTGGGGACGTTCGCCGTGTCCGACATGTGAGGTTTATCCATGAGCCTTGTCCTGCGCTCGGACGACCTGCCGCCCGACGACCGCATCGAGATCATCCGCGACGCCATCTGGGCGGGAGTGCTCCYCGTCGAGATCGACTACGACYGGCCCGCCGCGCAGATCGAGGTGCTGTGCCGCGTCGCCGAGGCGGGTCCCGTCAACTTCTCGTCGGCACGGTCGACGCCGTCGATGCTGCGCCGCACCCCGGGCCTGGCCCGGCAGGACCACGAGCCGACGGTCTTCCTCGCCGTCCAGGTCTCGGGCACCACGATGGTCGCGCAGGGCGACAACCAGGCGGTGCTGCGCGCGGGCGACATGGCGGTCTACGACAGCACCCGCCCGTACACCGTGCTCAACACGGACCGCACGGAGCTGCACTACTTCCAGGTGCCCCGCGGCGCGCTCGCCCTGTCGGACGGGAGGATCGACGCCGTCGCCGGGCTGCGCATCGGCACGGACAACAACGCGCTCGCGGCCGTCGTCGCGCCCTACTTCGACAGGCTCGGCAGCACCGACGTCCTCGACCACCCGACCGCCGCCGCACTCGTCGCCGGCCCGAGCATCGACCTGCTCCGCGCGCTGATCACCACGCACGTCGCCGACGAGCCCCGCGCCGTCGCACCCCTGCAGGGCTCGCTCGTGCTCCGCGTCCAGGAGTACGTGCGCACCCACCTCGCGGACCGGGACCTGTCGGCGACGACCATCGCCGCGGCGCACCACGTGTCCGTGCGGCACCTGTACGCGGCGCTCGAGCGCGACGGTGTCGGGCTCCAGGACACGATCCGCTCCCTGCGGTTGCAGGAGTGCCGTCGGGCGCTGCGCGACCCCGCGTCCGCGCACCTGACCGTGTCCGGCGTCGGCGCGCGCTGGGGGTTCGTCGACGCGTCCCACTTCGGCCGGGTGTTCCGTCGCGAGTACGGCATGACTCCGCGCGAGTGGCGCGCCACCTCGGCCTGAGCCTGCGCGCTATCTTGCGAGCACCCGCTCGTGGACAACGTCGAAGGAGCACGTCCGCCCGATGGCACCGCCCCAGGGCCTCGCGCCCTCCACCCGGACGCTCCTGTTCCTCTCCGCCGCGGTCATCGTCCTCGCGGGCGTGCACGCCACGCGGGAGGTGCTCGCCCCGCTGTTCCTCGCCGCGGTGCTCGTCATCATCGTGCACCCCATCCGGCACCCCCTGGAGCACCGCGGCTGGCACCGCGCCGCCGCGACGACCGTGGTCATCGTCGTCGTCTACCTGATCCTGCTCGTCCTCATCGCCATGCTCGTGTTCGCCGGCATCCAGTTCGCCGGGCTGGTGCAGGAGTACCTGCAGGACCTGCAGGACGCCGTCGGCGGCGCCACCCAGTGGCTCGCATCGCTCGGGCTCGACCAGGAGGCCGTGAGCTCCGCGACGGACGCGCTCCAGCCGTCGCAGCTCCTCGGGGTCGCTACGAGCATCAGCGGGGCCGTCGTCGGCGTCGCGAGCACGCTGTTCGTCGTCGTCACCTACGTCATCTTCATGTCGGTGGACGCCGCCCGGTACGACGGGGCGCACGTGCAGTTCGGCGCGACGCAGGGCGGGGTCCTGCGCCGGGCCACCACGTTCAACATCGGCGTCCGGCGGTACTTCGTGGTCAGCGCGTCGTTCGGGGCGGTCGTCGCCGTGATCGACGGGCTCGCGCTCTGGGCGCTCGGCGTCCCCGCCCCCGCGGTCTGGGCGATCCTCGCGTTCGTCACCAACTTCATCCCGAACATCGGGTTCGTCATCGGGGTCATCCCGCCCACGATCATGGCGCTCGTCGTCGGCGGCTGGCCGCTGGCGCTCGCCGTGGTCGCCGTCTACAGCGCCGTCAACGTCGTGCTGCAGGTGCTGGTACAGCCGAAGTTCGTCGCCGACGCCGTGAACATCACGCTCACCCTCAGCTTCGTGTCCGTCATCTTCTGGACCTTCGTCATCGGACCGCTCGGGGCGATCCTCGCCGTGCCGCTGACCCTGCTGATGCGGGCTCTGCTGCTGCAGGGCGGGCCGGAGACCGCCTGGTACTCGTGGCTGTCGGGGGAGGACCTGCCGGCACCCGAGCGGGCGGCGGTGCAGCCGCCCGAGCCCGAGCCGTCGTCGGCACAGTCGGTCGACGAGCCGCAGGCCTGAGCCGCGTCCGACGACAACCAGAAGACGTCGTCCCGTCAGGCAGGACGACGTCGTGGGGAGGGTGCGTGCTCACGCCTCGGGGCCGCGGACGGTCCGCCAGTCCACCTCGGGCGGCTGTCGGGCCGAGCCGGGCGGGACGCCGAACGTCCGCTTGTACGCGCGGGAGAACGCCGCCTCCGACTGGTACCCGTACCGGTGCGCCACGGCCGACAACGGCTCGGTGCTGCGGCCCAGGTGCGTGCGAGCCAGCTGGAGCCGCCAGTCGGTGACGTACCGCATGACGGACTCGCCGACCAGGTCCGTGAACCGCGCCGAGAACGCCGAGCGGGACAGCCCGACCTCACGCGCGAGCGAGTCGACGCCCCAGTCCTTCTCCGGCGCGCGGTGGATCGCGATGAGCGCCCGCCCGACGTGCTCGTCGCGCAGCGCGGCCAGCCAGCCCTGCCGGGCCTCGGGTGCCGAGTCGAGCCACGCGCGGACGGTCTGCACGACCAGGACGTCCGCCAGCCGGGTCAGCACCATCTCGCCGCCGGGCTTCTTCGCGGCGGCCTCCCGCGCGACCAGGCGCAGGGTGCTGTGCAGCCAGCTGGCGTCGCCGTCGTCCCACGTGTCCACGTGCAGGACGTCGGGCAGCTGCGCGACGAGCCGCCGGGCGCTCTCGTGGTCGGGCTCCACCACCCCGCACGTCACCTGCGCGAACTCGCCGCCGCCACCGAACCGCATGATCTCGTAGCGGTCGCTCACCAGCTCCACAGGGATGTCGAACAGCGGCGAGCTCGGGGCGTCCAGGGCGCTGCGCAGCCGGTGCGGGGTGCTGTGCGGGACGAGCGTGAGGCTGCCCGGTTGCAGCAGGAGCGGCTCGTGGCCGTCGAGCTCCAGCCAGCAGCGGCCCGCGGTCACCACGTGGAACATCATCAGGCCGTCGAGCGCGGGCACGTCGATGCCCCACGGCGCCGTGAGCTCCGCCTGGCAGTAGAGGGTGCCGGTGATCTGGAGCAGGTGCAGGGCCTCACCGAGCTGGTCGTCCAGAGCGGGGAAGGTGCGAGCCATTGCCCCATCATCCACGTTCACAGGACGAATGATCATGTGCTGCGGACTTCTGATCGTTGTCCGTCCGTCGCCACCCGGTCAGGGTGGATCCCATGCACACACCGACCTATCTCGTCATCGGCGCCACCGGCAAGACCGGGCGCCGCGTCACCGACCGGCTCGTCGCGGGAGGCCACACCGTCCGGGCCGTCTCCCGGACCTCGACCCCACCCTTCGACTGGGAGCAGCCCAGCACGTGGGCCCCGGCCCTGGCCGGCATCGACCGCGCCTACGTCACGTTCGTCCCGGACCTCGCCGCGCCCGGCGCCGTCGACACGATCGCGGCCTTCACCCAGGCCGCGACCGCCGCCGGCGTGCAGCGGATCGTGCTGCTCTCCGGTCGGGGCGAGGACGGTGCTCTCGCCAGCGAGCAGGTCGTCGTGCGCTCCGCGCTCGAGCACACGATCGTGCGCGCAAGCTGGTTCACGCAGAACTTCACCGAGGGCCACCTGGTCGACGGCGTCCAGGCCGGGGTCATCGCCCTGCCCGCCGGCGACGTCCGCGAGCCCTTCATCGACGTGGAGGACATCGCCGACGTCGTCGTCGCCGCGCTCACCGAGGACCGGCACGTCGGACGCCTCTACGAGGTCACCGGACCCCGTCTCCTCTCCTTCGCCGAGGCGGCCGACGTCCTCGGGGTGACCTACGTGCCCGTGACGTCCGACGAGTTCCGCGCCGCCCTGACGGAGATCGCCGGGCCCGAGTACGCCGCGATGCTGACGGACCTGTGCGACGAGGTGCTCGACGGGCGCAACGAGTCGGTCGCGCACGGCGTCCAGGAGGCGCTCGGGCGTGCTCCGCGGGAGTTCGCCGACGTGATCGGGGGATCCCGTGGTTAAGGCGCTGCTGATCGTTGCCGGTGCCGTCGCCGTCGTCATCGGCGCCGCCGTGCTCCTCACGCCCGTCGCGTTCTCCGAGTCCTACGGGATCGTCCTCGGCGCCGACCCCGACGCCCTCAGCGAGCGGCGGGCACCCGGCGCCGGACTCCTCGTCATCGGGGCTCTGCTCGTGGCCGGCGCGTTCGTCGCGCGGCTGCGGTTCACCGCGCTGCTCGTCGGTGCGCTGGTGTACCTCGCGTACGGGCTCGCGCGGGTGCTGAGCCTCGTGGCCGACGGGCGGCCCTCCGACGGCCTGCTCGTGGCCGGTGTCGTCGAGCTCGCCCTCGGGGCGGCGTGCCTCGTGGCTCTGGCCAGGTCGGTGCGAGTCGACGTGCGCGAGGTCGAGTACACCGCGTGACAACTAGCGGCTGTCGAGGGCCAGCTTGGCGCCGAAGGCGACCAGGACGGTGCCCGTGATGCGGTCGGTGACCTTCGCGACCGCGTCGCGGGCGAGCCAGCGGGCCGCGAAGCCGGTGGCCAGGATGATCACCGTGAACCAGGCCATGCCCAGGACGTTGTGGACGGCCGCGAGGAGGACGCCCATGAGCAGCGGCGAGACGTCGGCGGGGACGAACTGGGGGATCGTCGCCAGGTAGAAGACGCCGATCTTCGGGTTCAGCAGGTTGGTCCACAGGCCCGTGGCGAACCCGTGCCAGGCGGACGCGCGGGGCGGGTCGACGGACTCGGCCGGCGCAGCCTCGCGCGGCCGCAGGCTCGCGCGGAGCAGGTGGATGCCGAGCCACACCATGTAGGCGGCGCCCGCCAGCGTGAGGATCCGGTACCCCAGCTCGGACGCGGCGAGCAGGGCGGAGGCGCCGACGGCGGCGGCGATGCCCCAGACGAAGCAGCCGGCGTTGATGCCGGCCGCTGCGGCGAAGGCGTACCCGCGGCCGCGGCTGATCGCCGACCGCAGCACGAGTGCGGTGTCGATGCCCGGGATGATCGTCAGCAGCCCGGCGACGACGGCGAACCCGAGCACGGCTTGGGAGACGGTCACGCGCGGCTCCAGGTCGTGAGATGGCGGATGGAGTCGGAAGACTCGCGCCGATCATGCACGGTTCGCGCCCGTCGCGACGCGAGAAAGCCCGCCCCGGAACGCAGGGCGGGCGTCGTCGCGATTGGTCAGCCGACCTTCTGGATGTCCTTGACGCCCGAGAAGGAGACGACGGAACCGGGGACGTCCTTGACGGTGAACACGACGTTGCCGGTGTCGCCGGAGGTGATGTCGAGGATCTCGGTGCCGTTCGTCTGGGAGATCATCGCCAGCACGATCGCCGCGTCGGTGTCGACGGTCGCGGAGTACTGGCCAGCGGTCAGCTCCGTGCCGACGAGCCAGTCGCCGTTGCCCAGCTGGGCCGGCGCGGTCCCGGGGGCCTCGACGGTCGAGACGATGGCGGTGCAGCCGTCGAACGAGGCGACGGAGCCCGGGATGTCCTGGACCGTGAAGATGACGGACCCCTCGGTMCCTGTGCGGATGTCGAGGATGTCGTCGGCGTTCTTCTGGCTGACCGTGCACAGGTCGAAGAACGAGGCCTCGACGCTCGCGCGGTACTGACCGGCGGCGATGTCGGTGCCGACGATGTAGTCGCCGCCCGTGAGGCCGGCCGGGGCCTCCTCGACGGGAGCCTCCTCGACGGTGGCCTCCGGGGCGTCCTCGACGGCCACGGCGGCCGGAGGGGCGTTCGTGGCACTCGCGGTCTCGTCGTTGGACCCACCGGCATTCGCGACGTTCACGACGATGACGACCGCCGCGACCGCGCCGATCCCGGTCAGGATCTTGTGGCGGCTGAACCAGTTGCGGTTCGCCTTCGCGACGGCCTTCGCCTCACGGGCGAGGCGCTTGGCGTCGGCCTTGGTGACGGGGGCCGCGTCCGCGACGGGCTGTGTGGTGACGGGGCTCTCGGGCGTGGTCATTTCGTGCTCCTCGACAGTGCAGAGCGCGGCGGTGCGCGCACGACGGCTCAACCCCGGACAGGGCTGAGGACGGGAAGGTGCAGCGCGTCGTTGCTCGTTCAGGGGAGCCGTGTGCGCCGGGGAGGGCCACCGGATGGTGGGCCGCTGTGGTTATGACAATGACTCTATCGGCGGCCGACGCGGTCGATCCCGGACCTAGGTCCTAGGGCGAGTTGATCAAGGTTTCGGTCGGCGGTGACGGAACCGATTGCTCCCGGAGCGGGGTGCGAGCAGCCGACGGTCGATGGATCGGGACAGGAGCCATGACCTGAGAGACTCGCCGAGCAGACAGCAGCCAGACGATCAAGGTAGAGCTTCATCAGGACCCACGACCATCCGGGGTCGTCCGGAACACTGCTGGCAGCTGGCGAACGCAGATTCTGGCGATCCTCGTGGTCCTTGGGATCTGGGGGTCACCGGCAATTGGTCTACTGGCTAGGACGTCGTGGCGAGCGCGTTGGCCAATCGACACGGTTCGAATCGGCACGTGATGAGAGGCGCAGGGCGACGTGGGTAAGTACCTCAGGGTCCTTGAAGTTACCGGGCCGACGAGTGGCGCGTTTGATCCTGCGGTGTGGAGCGTCGTCGGTCAGTTGGAGCGCCTCCTGGTCGCGCGTCGTCCCCAGTTCGAGCCGGTTGCAAAGATCACGGTGAACGTCGTCGACATCGACGCCGGGCGCCTGCACCGGATTGACCCTGACGGTGCGATTTGGACTGTCCTGGTGCCGACTTCGGTACTGGCCGATGCGTCGCCATCCGTCGACGCTCCCCTGCGTGAACGCCGTCGGGCCCTCGTGCGGCTGGTCGGCGGCGTGCTCCGTGAGCTGCTCTTGGCGGAGCTGCCCGCGGCTCTTGGCCGGTCCGATCCCATGGATGTCGAGCCTCTGGATGACGTGCTCCGTGTGATGGAGCAGGAGGACTACCGGGTCGAGGGCTTTGCACGACCGGTTGGCCGCGGCGCACGCCGCGCACGAACGCACTGGCGCATCGAGGACCGCGCTCGAATCTTCATCGAGGTCCTTGATCGCGGCGGCGCCGTGATCAAGGAGCGGCTCGTGTCAGATCTGCCACCGTCGGTGCGCGCGGTCGAGGGCGTACTCGGTCGCATCTCGCTCACCGGCCGGGTCGTGCAACTGCATCACGAGAATGCGCGTGACTACTGGAGCTACGACATCGACGCCGACGAACTCGACTTCCATTTCATTCGGGCCGAGGCAGGTCAGCCGCACGGCCAGTACGACCTCGCCATGATGTACCTCGAGGGAAGACCCGTGCTGCGCGATCCCGAGGCGGCCCGACAGTGGCTGCAACTCGCTGCCGAAGGCGGCCACGCGCCAGCCGCGCGGACACTCGCCCGACTCGACGACGCCCTCAACAGCCACTGAGTCACGGACCACGAGAGAGCTCGCTCAGTGCCATCCGCGACGTAGTCGGGCGTCAGCGCGAGCTCGCCGTCAGCACCAATGCAGGCGAGGCGCCAATTGGTTCGGCGCCGTCGCCGCAACCGCACGAGCGCGCTCTTGCGGACGACGTGGGCGAAGTCGTGATCGTTCAGGGGCGCGGTTGCGGCGACGACTTCTGCCAGAGCTTCGACACGGCCCCGCCACCAGAGGGGCCCGTGGGGACCCACGCACCGGAACGTCTCCCTGACCCCACCGTGGCCAGGGATGCTGATTCTCGACGTGGTGGGCGACTCGATCACCTACGTCGAGGTCTTGGACCGCCCGCGATCACGCGACTGAGGCGCTTGATCGACGGACCGCAGCCAGATGAGGACGGCGGCGAGGGTGATCGCGGCGTGGTGGTTACGGGCGAGCTTGTCGGTGCGCATCGCGAGTCCGCGCCACGCCTTGAGCTTGTTGAAGCAGCGCTCGACGACGTTGCGGCCGCGGTAGCGGACCCTCTGCACCTCGCCGAAGTCGATCGGGCGCCCGGGTCTACGCAGCCGGTGCGCAATCTGGTCGTCGCGTTCGGGAATCGTCGCCGCGATGCCCTGCGCACGCAGCCAGGCGCGGTTCGCCTTGGACGGGTAGCCCTTGTCCGCGAGCACCCGCTCAGGCCTGGTTCGGGGTCGGCCTTTGCCCAGCCGTGGCACCCGGACGCCGTCCAGGACGGTGGCCAACATCGTCGTGTCGTTCACGTTCCCAGCGGTCGCCACCCACGACAGCGGGCGGCCCTAGCCGTCCGCGACCAGATGGACCTTGCAGGTCAGGCCCTCGCGAGAGCGTCCGATCGCATGATCGGGCGGTTCACCGCGCGGGTTCTTGTCATTCGATCGAGCCCCCTGTGGCCCGCGGCAGGGTCGCGCCGTGCTGATGCACGCGCGCGATCGTCGAGTCGATCGAGACGACCCAGTCGACGTCACCGGCCGCGTCGGCGCGCTGGTGCACCACGGCGAGCAGCTTGTCCCACGTGCCGTCAGCGGCCCACCGGTTGAACCGCTTGTCGATGGAGTTCCACTTCCGAGCCGCTCAGGCACGTCACGCCAAGGCGCCCCGGTGCGGTACTTCCAGACCATCCCCTCGACCGCGCCACGGTGATCCGTCCACGACCGCCCGGCTGTGCGAACCGCCGGCAGCAAGGGCTCCAGCACCACCCACACGTCATCACTGATCTCCTGGCGCGTCACCGGCCAAGCCTCGCCGAGAGCAGCCACGAACCCTTGATCAACACGACCTAGTCGTCTCGACCCGGATCCCCGCTCATCGGACCGCCGGAGTGGCGACGAACCCGGCGGGCTGAGTCACTCCGCGAGCGGCGGGAACGAGCGGCGTGCGACGAGGATGACCACGAGGCTGATCACCAGGAGCCCGGCGCCGACGTAGGGCAGCGCACCGAGCCCCGGGCCGACCAGAACGAGCGCGCCGAGCGCGGCGCCGCCGCCGATCCCGATGTTCGCGGTGGAGTTGACCAGGGCGCCGATGATGTCGGGGGAGCCGCCGCGGGTGCGGATGGCGGCTGCCTGGAACACGGACGCCATCGCGCCGAACGCCCCGGACCAGACGGCGGCGGCGACCAGGACGCCGGCCTGCGCGGGGAAGACGAGCCCCAGGGCCAGCAGACCGAGGGCCATGACGGCGTGCACGACGAGGGTGCCGCGGCGCGGGTTCCGGTCGAGCGAGACGGCGGCGTACGCGGTGCCGAGGAGGCCGACGGCGCCGAGCCCGAGGAGCACGGGACTGACGGCCGTCTCGGTGAGGCCGGTCGCGAGCAGGAGCACGGACACGTACGTGTAGACGGTGTACTGCGCGAGGTAGGTGAGCGTGTTGGTGGCGGACACGATGCCGAGCCGTCGGCGGCGGTCGGTGCGGGTGTGGTCGGCGTGGGGTGCGTCGTCGCCGGACACGGGCGGGAGCAGCGCGGCGACGAGGACCGTGGCCAGCGCGCACCCGGCGGCGAGGACCAGAAACCCGTTGCGCCAGCCGACGGCGATGCCCAGGGCGGTGGACAGCGGCACGCCGAGCACGAGCCCGGCGGACGCCCCGGCGGTGACCAGGGCGAGCGCGCGGCCGGTGACCTGCGGGAGCACGAGCCGGGAGGCGTAGCCGATGCTCAATGAGAAGAACAGCGCGTGCGCGATGCCGCCGACCGCGCGCCCTGCGGCGACGAGACCGAACGACGGCGCGATGCCGACGAGCGCGTTGCTGACGGTGTAGGCGCCGAGGGTCACCAGGAGGAGTCCCTTGCGGGGCAGTCGGCGGGTGCCCAGGGTCAGCGGGATCGCGAGGACCGCCACCATGAACGCGTACACGGTGACCAGGAGCCCGGCGACGGACTCGGTGACCTCCAGGTCGGTGCTGATCTGCGGCAGCAGCCCGACGGGGACCAGCTCGGTGGTGATCGCGACGAAGGTGGCGAGGGTGAGCGCGACCAGCCCACCTGCGGCGTCGCGGACGGAGCCCGGACGGTAGGAGACGTCAGCGGTCACAGGGGCCGCTGCCACTCGGCGTCGACGCTGGTCTGCCGGAAGCCGAGCGCGACGTTGATGGCGAGCATGTGGGCGTTCTCCTGCGCGTTCCAGGTGTGGATGCGCTCGGCGTGCGGGCGGACCGTGGCCAGCTCGTCGAGGACCGCGATCTTGGCGAGCATCCCGAGGCCGTGCCCGCGGTGCTCGCGCAGGACCAGGGTGTCGCCCTGGAACACGACGGCCGGCTTGTCCAGCGGGTACCGGACCTCCGAGAAGCCTGCCAGCGTCCCGGTGGGCACGTGCTCGACGACGGCCACCACGAAGCCGTGCCCGCGGCGGCGGATGTCGGCGCCGTCGGCGAGGACGCGCTCGGCGTCCCACGGGTCCTCGGTGAGCTCGAGCCCGGCGGAGGGGGCGTCGGTGCTCATCCGCGTCCGCAGGACGGCCAGGCCGTCGAGCCACGGCGCGGCGAACTCGTCCTGCATGAGGTGGACGCGGTAGTCGCTCCCGGGGTCGGACCGGAGGTGGTCCGTGCGGGCGGGCAGGTCCAGCACCGAGTGCCGGACCACCTGCTCGAGCGTGAAACCGCGTGAGAGCGCGAACCGGGTGGCGTCGTCGTGCGCGGGGATCCGGCCGCTGCCGGTGGGGGACTCGAGGGCGTCCGGCCCGGGGGGCGGTTCGGTCCGGTAGGACGAGTCGGAGATGACGACGCGACGCCCGGCCGCCCGCGCGAGGTCGAGGCCGGCGTCCCAGAGCACCGACCCGATGCCGCGGCGTCGCCAGTCGGGGTGCACGCCGACGTAGACCACGGCCAGGTGCGAGTTGCCCACCAGCGGCAGGCCGATCATGGCCCGGCCGACGACCGACTCGGGCGTCCGCGGCGCTCCGTCGGGGACGGCGACGATCCGGTGCACCGTGCGGTGCGGTTCGGTGAGCGTCGCGCGCGTGGTGGGGACGTCGAGCGAGAAGTCGGTCGATCCGTGGATCGCGACGTCGACGGCGTCGCCGACCTGGACCGTCCCCTCGACCGTCCAGGCGTCGGGGTGGTCCGGGTCCGCGGGGACGTGCACGAGGTCGACCATCAGGTCAGCCTCGCGCCCGTCCCCGCGGCGGGCAACGTCAATGCCCCGTCACGCCCTGACCAGGTACGCCTCGATGCGGTCGAACGCCCCGACCCACGCGTGCTCGGCGAAGAAGTCGCGCACCTCGACCGCCGGGAAGCCGGTCTGCACGACGGACATGAGCGTGCCGCCGTCGACGGGCTCGAAGGTGACCTCGATGTGCGTGGTCATGGTCATGCCGTCGGGGCTGCTGCCGGACGACTCGGTGACCAGCCGGTGCGGGCGGTCGATGACGAGGAACGTCTGGGTCTCCCGGAAGAGGTTCTCCCGGTCGGGCCCCCACACGGCGGTCTGCTGGCCGCCGACGCGCAGGTCGACCTCGATCTCGACGACGCCGGGCTCCTGGTCGAGGATGGAGAACCAGATCTTCTGCTTCTCGGCGTCGGTGTAGGCGTCGAACACCTGCTCCGGGGTGGCGGGCAGGACGCGCGTGGCGCGCAGCTCGAGGGTGGTGTCGGTGGTCATTCTTCCGTTCCTCTCTGCAGGGTGAAGTAGGCCTCGAGACCGTCGAGCCGACGCTCCCAGAGCCGCTGGTAGAAGGAGATCCAGGCCATGGCGTCGTCCAGTCGCTCGTCGCCGAGGCGGCACTGCCGGGACCGTCCGACCTTCTCGGTGCGGACGAGGCCGGCGTCCTCCAGGACCCGTACGTGCTTGGTCATGCCGGTGAGGGTCATGCCGTGCGGCTCGGCGAGCTCCCCGATGCTGGCGGGGCCCTCCCCGAGCCGGGTGAGGATGTCGCGCCGGGTCGAGTCGGCCAGGGCCGAGTAGATCCGGTCGAGGGTGTCATGCTGAACCATGTGGTTCACCATACGACACTGAACCGATTGGTGCAATGACCCGACGTAGGATCGTCAGGTGCGAGCGATCAGAGGAAAGGTCGGCGTCGTCGCGGCCCTCGTGCTCGCGGTGGCGCTGGCGCTGTCGGCGCTCGCCGGGCTGGGGACGCGGCCGCGGGGGATTCCCGACGAGGGCCCGTGGGCGATCGCGCTGACCTCCCCCGAGGGCGACTGGGCCACCTGCCTCGACGACCCCGCGATGGATCAGGCGCTGATGTCGTCGGACGTCCCGGTGTCCCGGGTCGTGGCGCCGTCGGCCCCGGGGGCGACGGAGGCGGACGTGCGCCGCGTCGTCGACTGCCTGTCGGGCGCGATGACGGCCGGCACGATCGAGGTGGGGCAGACCGGCGGGGTCGTCGACGACGGCCCGGTCAGCGGGTAGCGACCAGCCAGACGATCTCGCCAGCGTCGTCGACGGTCACGTGGTCCCGGCGGAACCCGAGCTTGTCGAGCACCCGCAACGACGCGGCGTTCCACGACCGCACGGTCGACCAGATGCGGGTCCGGCCGGTGGTGAAGGCGGCGTCGAGCACGGCCCGGGCCGCCTCCGTCGCGTAGCCGTGACCGTGCGCGGACGGCAGCAGCTCGTAGGCGATCTCGGGCTCGTCGAGCGAGCCTCGGCCGACGATGATCGCGCAGTACCCGAGCGGCTCGTCGTCCTCGCGCCGCCGCAGCGCCAGTGCGCCGATCCCGATCGTCCGCACGAGGAGGTCCATCGCCGCGATCCGCTCCCGCGCGTCGTCGACCGTGAACGTGCCCGTCCCGCGCGAGGTCAGCAGCTCCGCGAACCACGGGGCGTCGGACTCCACCTCCGGCGTGAGGACCAGCCGCTCGGTCTCCAGCCGGAGCGGCATCGGCGCGTAGCCGGTCACCGGTCGGTCAGGGCCGGCTCACCGGTCTCGTCGGCGCGCACGAGCTGCGGCAGGAGCGGGAAGGCCACGGACATGCCGAGCAGTCTGCCCCCCGGGCTTACCGGGTGGCCAGGACCTCGTCGAGCACGGTCCGCAGCCGCACGGCGAAGTCGTCGGGCGTCCCGGCGGGCAGGTCGTCGACGTCGAACCAGGCCACCTGCTCGCTCTCGTCGCTGACGACGGGCACCGCGTCGGCGGGCGCATACGCGACGAACCCGACGTCCCAGTGCGTCCGGCAGCGACCGAACGCCGACGACAGCTCGTGGCGGTGCACGTCGACCGGGAGCCGTCCCCCGGAGGTCAGCGCGGCGATCCCGCCCTCCTCGCGCGCCTCGCGGGACGCGGCGTCGGCGAGCGAGACGTCGCCCGGCTCCAGGTGCCCGCCCAGCTGCACCCAGAACTGCCCCTTGCGGTGGAAGCAGAGCAGCACCCGCGACAGGTCGGGCGTGAGGACGAAGCAGCTGGCCGTCAGGTGCTCGGGGGCGAGCGAGCGGTCGACCGCGGCGGCCCCGGAGGCGACGACGAACGCCCGGTACTCCGCCAGCAGCGCGGCCTGGGCAGGGTCGTGCGGCGTCCACTCGTCGAGCACGTCAGCAATCACCGCGGCAGCGTACGGTGCCGTGGTGACGCTCGAACGCCGGACCGCCCGCCTGCTCATGCGCGCGTGGAGGGAGTCGGACCTCGAGCCGTTCGCGGAGCTGAACGCCGACCCCGAGGTGATGGAGTACTTCCCGTCCACCCTGACGCGGCAGGACAGCGACGCGCTCGCCGCCCGGGCGCAGGAACGGCTGCAGGAGAACGGCTGGGGTCTGTGGGCGCTCGAGGTGGACGGCCGCTTCGCCGGGTTCACCGGCCTGGCACGGCCGTCGTGGGACGCGTCGATGGTCGAGGTCGGCTGGCGACTGCCGCGCTGGGCGTGGGGGCACGGCTACGCGACGGAGGCGGCGCGCGAGGCCCTGGCCGTCGGATTCGACGAGGTGGGCCTGGCGGAGATCGTCTCCTTCACCGCGGTGCCCAACGAACGGTCGCAGGCGGTGATGCGTCGGCTGGGCATGACCCGGGACCCCGCCGACGACTTCGACAACCCGAACCGCGTCGAGGGGCACCCGCTGCGGCGCTCGGTGCTGTACAGGATCACACGGCCCTGAGTGGCCGGTCGGGGAGCGCCGGGACATACTCGCCCCCGTGACGACCCCCCAGGACGCGACCACCCAGCCCGCCGCCGAGCAGCGCGACGGCAGCGGTCCGCTGCGCACGGCCGTGATCGTCAACCCGAACCGGGTGGAGGGTCTGGACGAGCTGCGCGCCGGAATCACGGAGCAGCTGGCCGAGGCCGGCTGGCCGGAGCCGCAGTGGCTGGAGACGACGGCGGAGGACCCCGGCACCGGGCAGGCGAAGCAGGCGGTCGAGGACGGTGCCGCGGTGGTGTTCGTGGCCGGCGGCGACGGCACCGTGCGCGCGTGCATCGACGGGCTCGCCGGTACGGACACGGCGCTCGCGATCCTGCCGGGCGGCACCGGCAACCTCCTGGCCACGAACCTCGGTGTCCCGACGAACACCATCGAGGGCGTGCAGCTGGCCCTGGACCGCGGGCGCCGCGCGGTCGACCTGGGCGAGGTCGAGGGCAAGACGTTCGCCGTCATGGCGGGCATGGGCCTGGACGCCGCGATGGTCGACGACGCCCCCACCAAGGTCAAGGCGGTGCTCGGCCCGGTGGCCTACGTGTTCTCCGCGCTCAAGCACCTCAACGACGCGGAGATGAAGGTCGAGGTGCAGGTCGACGACCACCCGGTCCTGCGCCGGCGCGCCCGGACGGTGATCGTCGGCAACGTCGGACGCCTGCAGGGCGGGGTCAACCTKCTGCCCGACGCCGAGCCCGACAACGGTCAGATGGACGTCGCCGTCCTCGCCCCCCGCAACCTCGGCCACTGGATCCAGACCGCGTTCCACGTCCTGCGTCCCGGCCGGAACAAGGTGCCCAACATGGAGGTGCTGCGCGGGTCGCGGATCACCGTGACCAGCGACCGGCCGCAGCCGCGCCAGCTCGACGGTGACGTCATCGAGGAGTCGACGACGCTCGACGTCTCGGTCCGCCCGGATGCGCTGTGGGTCTGCGTGTACCAGCCGGACACGTCCGACGACCTCACCGAGCAGCACTAGCTCAGCGCCGCCACCTGCTCGGCGCTCAGCGACAGGCCGAGGTCGCGGAGCACGTCGCCCAGCTCGTCGTCGCCGATCGTGCGGTCCTCGACCGTGCCGGAGGGGGTCTCGACGGTGAACCGCCGCCCGATCAGGCAGCGCACCCGTTCCTCGTCCTTACGGATCACCACGAGCTGCAGCACGAACCGGGACGTCGGCCGGTGCGACGTCGCGAAGTTCGCGACCTCGACGTCGGCGGGGTACGTGGTCTCCGCCGGGATCGTGTAGTGGGTCTGCCAGTCGCCGTCGCGCAGCTCGTGCAGCTGCCAGGAGCCGTCGTCGAGCAGGACGGTCCGGTAAGTCCAGCCGCCCTGGTGGGAGACGGAGCCGTCGACCAGCGGGACGGGTTCGAGCAGCCCGGAGCCGAAGCCGGTGTCGGCGAGCCAGAGACCGTCGTGCTGTCGGACGAGCAGCACCAGGTGCGAGCGCGGTCGGGGCGCGACGGCCGGGTCGCCGATGCGCGCGAGCCGTCGCTCGACGTCGTGGCCGAGGCGTTCGAGCGCGGCGCCGAGCAGGATGCCGTGCTCGTAGCAGTAGCCGCCGCGGGCCGCGTCGACGAGCTTGGCCTGCACGCCGGGCAGGTCGACGCTGATGTCGACGCCGAGCTGGACGTCGACGTTCTCGAACGGGATCGCGGCGAGGTGGGCCCGGTGGACCGTCGCGAGCGGGTCAGCCGGACCGGCGCCGATCCTGGCCAGGTAGGCGTCGAGGTCGAGGCGGTCGACGCCCCACAGGTCCGTCACAGCTCGTCGTGCGGCACGACGAGCACCGGCACGGGCGAGTGCCGGATGATCTTGGTCGCGTTGGTGCCCAGGAACACGCGTCGGAGCGTACCGGCGCTGGAGGACCCGAGGACGAGGAGCTCGTTGGGCGCCCAGTCGACGGAGCTCAGCGCCTCGCTCCAGCTGGTACCGGACGCGACGACGAAGGCCGTGTCCTCGTCCAGCTGGTCGGCGAGCGCCGCCTGCGCCTCCGCCATCTGCTCGCGCCACTGCTCGGTGACCTCGGACTCGATGTCGGTGCCGATCTCGGGCGGGTACATCTTCGCGGAACGGACCCCGAAGGACGCGACACGCAGCTGCACGTCGATCTCCCGGGTGAGCCGCGCGGCCCAGCGCACCGCTGACGCGGCGACCCGGGAACCGCTGAACGAGCAGGTCAGCCGGTGTGCGGCGACGTCGGGGGTGCTCGGCGCGCACCGGTACGCGCGCGGCGCGATCGCGAGCGGGACCGGGGAGGAGTGCAGCAGGTAGTCGGCGGTCGAGCCGACGACGACGCGCCCCTCGGGTCCGTCGGGCGACGAGCCGAGCACCAGCGCGGTGGCGTCCCGCTCCTCCGCGAGGGCGGCCAGCGCGCGGGGGGTCGACCGGTCCGTGAGCCGCACGAACTCGATGGTCAGGCCGTCGGCACGGTCGGCGAGGAACTCGAGCGCGGCGGCCTTCGCCTCGTCGGCACGCGCCTGGATCCACTCCTGCATCTCGCCGTCGACGCGGGCCATCGACGGCACCGTCCAGCCGGGTGGGATGACCGTCGCGACGACCAGCACGAACGCGCCGGTCGCCTCGGGCAGGGTCCGCGCGAGCGTCACGCCGAGGTCGAGTGCGCCGTGGATGTCGCCGAACGGGTTGGCGCCGACGACGATCGTCATCGCACGTCCTCGTCGCGGAGAGCGTCCTCACGCAGGTCGGCCTCGATCGCGCGTTGCAGCAGGGAGTGCTTGCGGCCCCACAGGAAGTAGAACGCGAGCACCACGCCGAGCCACAGCAGGAACCACGCGTAGGTGTACCAGTGCAGGCCGGACAGGATGTAGATGCAGGCCAGGACGGCCAGGACCGGGGTGACGGGGTAGCCCGGGACCTTGAACCCGCGCGGCAGGTCCGGCCGGGTGCGGCGCAGGATGATGACGCCGACCGAGACGGTCATGAACGCGATCAGGGTGCCGATGGACACCAGGTCCCACAGGTAGTCGAGCGGGATGAACGCGGCGAGCAGGCCGACGACGACCGCGACGATGACGGTGTTGTTCACGGGCGTGTGGGTCCGCGGGTTGACGCGTGCGAACGCCCGCGGCAGCAGCCCGTCGCGGCCGATCGCGAACAGGATGCGGGTCTGCCCGTACATCGTCACCAGCGTCACCGAGAAGATCGAGATGACCGCCCCGGCGGACAGGATCGTGCCCGGCCACGACGCGCCGACCACGTCCTGCAGGATCTTGGCCAGCCCCGCCTCGCCCTGCGCCGCGTCGCCGAACTCCTCCCACGGCTGCGTGCCCAGCGCCGAGACGGCGACCAGGACGTAGATCGTGGTGACGATCGCGAGGGCGCCGAGGATGGCCCGCGGCATCGTCTTCTGCGGGTCGCGCACCTCGTCGCCAGCCGTCGAGATGGCGTCGAGACCGATGAACGTGAAGAAGATCGTCCCGGCGGCCGCGGTGATGCCCGCGACGCCCTTGGGCGCGAAGTCCGCGAAGTTGTCGGACTGGAACCCGGTGAACGCGATCACCACGAACATCAGCAGGACCGCGAGCTTGATGACGACCATCGTGGCGTTGACCTTGGCGGACTCGGACGCGCCCCGGATCAGCAGGACCGCGCACATCGCCACCAGGATCAGGGCCGGCAGGTTGATGATGCCGGGGTCGGTGTCCCAGGGTGCGGCGGACAGCACGTTCGGGATCTGCCAGCCGAACAGGTTGTGCAGCAGCTGGTTCAGGTAGTCGCTCCACCCGACGGCCACCGCGGCCGTGGAGACGCCGTACTCCAGCAGCAGGCACGCCGCGACACCCATCGCGACCACCTCGCCGAGCGTCGCGTACGCGTAGGAGTAGGTCGACCCGGAGACGGGCACCGCCGACGCCATCTCGGCGTACGAGAGGGCGGACAGCCCCGCGGCGAGCCCGGCCAGCAGGAACGAGATGATCACCGCCGGGCCGGCGTCGGGCACCGCCTCGTGCATGACGAAGAAGACGCCGGTGCCGACGGTCGAGCCGACGCCGAACATCATCAGGCTGAACGTGCCGATGGACCGCTCGAGCCCCTCGCTCGACTTCACCGAGATCGGGCTGATCGGCTTCTTGCGCCACAGCTGTGCCCGCAGGGACGACTGCTGGACCGTCATGGGCGGGCCTCTCTCAGAGGGCCCATCCCCCCGGGCCGTCGCCGTGTGTCGTCAGCCACGGTAGGAGCAGGGCGGCGACCCGGCAATCGGGTGAAGGACAAGCCTCCGTGAGAAAGAGGGTCAAAACGGACACAGGACGCGGTGTTTGTCGCTACTGTCCGCGCATGATCACAACACTCGCCACCGAGGTGGCCAACACCACGGCCGCCGCCGGCGCCGGCGCCGGCTCCCTCGTCGGTGGCCTCATCGGCTACCTGCTCGTCGCGTTCGCCCTCGTCGGCGTCTTCAAGAAGGCCGACGAGCCCGTCTGGCAGGCCTTCGTCCCGATCTGGAACACCATCGTCCTGATCAAGATCTCCGGCCGGCCGATCTGGTGGGTCCTCCTGCTGCTGATCCCGATCGTGAACATCGTGGTCTGGGTCATCGTCCTGCACGGCCTGTCGACCTCGTTCGGCCACGGCGCCGGCTTCACCGCCGGCCTGTTCTTCCTCAGCATCATCTTCCTGTACATCCTCGGCTACGACTCCAAGCCCTACCAGGGCGCCACCGGCGGCGAGCCGCTCACCGGCTACGCCACCGCCTGACCCAGTACTCCCGGAGACGGCCGCACCCCCACGGGGTGCGGCCGTCTCGTGCGTGGGTGACCATCGCGCATGACGACTTTCGACGCCCTCGCCGACGAGGGGTTCATCGCCCTGACCACGTTCCGGAAGACGGGTGTCGGGGTGCCGACGACCGTGTGGGTGGGTCGCGACGGCGACGCGCTGCTGGTGACGACGCCCCGCGGCAGCGGCAAGGTCAAGCGCCTGCGCCGCGACCCGCGCGTCCAGATGTCGCCCAGCGGCCGGCTGGGGAAGGTCGACGACGACGCACCCACCGTCTCCGGCGTCGGTGAGGTCCTCGACGACGACGCCGCCCGGGAGCGGTGCAACGCGATCATGCAGGAGAAGTACGGCCTGGAGTACCGCGTGATGATGGGGATCGAGAAGCTCGGGCGCAAGGGCGACGACAACCGGGTGATCGTGAGGATCACGCCGGCCTAGGTAGGGTGCCCGCCGTGACCCTGACCCACGCGGAGATCACCGCGACCCTGCGTGCTGCCGGCTGCGTGTTCGCGGAGGACGAGGCGACGCTGCTCCTCGACGCGGCCGCGGGGGAGGACCTCGCGCGGATGGTCGAGCGGCGGGTCGCCGGGGAGCCGCTCGAGGTGGTCGTCGGGTGGGCGGAGTTCTGTGGGCTGCGCATCGAGATCGACCCGGGGGTGTTCGTGCCGCGGCGGCGCACGGAAGCGCTGGTCCGGGAGGCGGCTCGGCTGGCTTCCTCGTCGGCCAGGCCAGTCGGGGTGCTCGACCTGTGCTGCGGGTCGGGGGCGCTCGGGGTCGCGCTCGCGCACCTGCTCGGGTCGGTGTCCCTGTACGCCGCGGACGTCGAGCCGGCGGCGGTGCGCTGCGCACGACGGAACGTGGCCACGGTCGGGGGTCAGGTGTTCGAGGGGGACCTCGACGAGCCGCTGCCCGCGTCGCTGCGCGGGCGGGTGGACCTGCTCGTCGCCAACGTGCCGTACGTGCCGACCGACGACATCGCGCTGATGCCGCCGGAGGCCCGCGACCACGAGCCGCGAGTGACGCTCGACGGGGGTGCCGACGGGCTGGACGTGCTGCGCCGGGTCGCGGGCGTCGCGCCGCGGTGGCTGGCGCCGGGCGGGCACCTGCTGGTGGAGACGAGCGAGGCGCAGGCTCCTGCTGCGGTCGACGTGCTCGCTGCGGCCGGTCTGGCGGCGCGGGTGGTGGTCGACGAGGACGCGGGCGCCACGGTGGTCGTGGGGACCCGGCGGCGGGACGACGGCGCCGTGCCCGGGGTGCGCGTCGATGAGTGAGGCGGTCGAGCGCCTCGTCGCGCTCGCCGACCCCGAACGGGCTGCGGGGATGGCGGCGTTCTTCCGGACGGGACCCGGGCAGTACGGCGAGGGTGACGTGTTCCTCGGGCTGTCGGTGCCGCAGGTGACGGCGGTCGCCAAGCAGCACCTCTCGATGCCCGTCGACGAGCTGGAGGCGCTACTGGAGGACGAGCGGCACGAGGTGCGGCTGCTGGCGTTGAAGATCATGGCCGTGCAGTCCGCCGCCGCGAGGACCGCGCCGGAACGCCGTCGGGAGCTGCTCGACCTCTACCTGCGGCGGACCGACCGCGTGAACAACTGGGACCTGGTGGACCTGAGCGCACCGGACGTCCTCGGTCGGGCGGTGCTGGCCGGGCTGCCGACGGACGTGCTGTACCGCTTCGCCGGCTCGGACGTGATGTGGGAGCGCCGCATCGCGATCGTCGCGACCTACCGGCTGATCCGCGCCGGGTCCCTGGACGACACGTTCGCCCTGGCCGCGCTGCTGGAGTCCGACCCGCACGACCTGATGCACAAGGCGGTCGGGTGGATGCTGCGGGAGGCCGGCAAGCAGGACGAGTCCCGGTTGCTGGCGTACCTCGACGAGCACGCGGCGACCATGCCGCGGACGGCGCTGCGGTACTCGCTGGAGCGGCTCACGCCCGAGCAGCGCGTTCACTACATGGCCGCCCGGAAGCGCACAGAGCGCTCCGGCGCCGGCGGCTGACCGGCACACCCGCGTCCGGCGCGTCCGTCGGGTGCGCGCAGGACACGGATGCTCCGAGTCGATCAGGAGGTGGCGATCTCCAGCCAGTGCGGGTTGGTCATGATGCCCAGGAGGTTGCCGAACGGGTCGACCACCGACGCGGTGATGAAGCCGCCGCCGCGCTCGCGGACACCGTCGTGCTCGGTCGCGCCCAGGGCGATCAGGCGGTCGAACGTGCCGGTCAGGTCGTCCACGTGCCAGGAGACGACGGCTCCGCTGGGGCCACCGGCGCCGGGCACGTAGCGGCGGTCGATGATGCCGATCTCGTCGAGGTGGTCGCCGATGCGGAACTCGACGTAGCCCTCGCGGACGAAGTACGGCTCGACGCCGAACGCCTCGGTGTACCAGGTGCGGGCGGCGTCGAGGTCGTCGGCGAAGAAGGAGACGTTGGCCAGGCCTCGAAAGGCGCTGTTGGTGTTCGTCGTATTTGTCATGACTCCACTCTCGTCGGCTAAGTGCTCACCTTCTGAGCACTTTGTCTGCGACTCTTCAGACATGCGCGCAGACCGTCTGGTGGCCACCCTCCTGCTCATGCAGGCGCGCGGCCGGGTGACCGCCGCCGAGGTGGCCACCGAGCTCGAGGTGTCCGTCGCGACGGCCCGTCGTGACCTGGAGGCACTGTCCACCGCGGGCATCCCCGTCTACCCGCAGCCGGGGCGCGGCGGCGGCTGGTCGCTCGTCGGGGGTGCCCGCACCGACCTCACCGGGCTGACCGCCTCCGAGGCGCAGGCGCTGTTCCTGCTGGTCGGCTCGTCCTCCGACCGGTCGGCCGACGCGACCTCAGCGCTGCGCAAGCTGGTGCGCGCCCTGCCGGCGACGTTCCGCGCGGAGGCCGAGGCCGCCGGGCGCGCGGTGGTGGTGGACCCGGTCGGCTGGGGGTCGGCCGCCCGGTCCCGGCAGCCGTGGGTCGAGGAGCTGCAGGGGGCCGTCGTCCGTCGGCGGCAGGTGACTCTCGGGTACCGCGGGTGGTCCGGCGAGACCGAGCGGACCGTCGACCCGTGGGCGCTCGTCGACAAGGGGGAGCTCTGGTACCTCGTCGCCGGCACGCCTGCGGGACGCCGGACCTTCCGCCTGGACCGGATCGTGCGCCTGGCGGTGCTCGACAGCCCGGCGGCGCGGCCCGACGACCTCGACGTCGCCGGGATCTGGGAGTCGGTGGTCGACGAGGTCGAGCAGCGCCGCGGGCGCGTGACGGCGACCGTCCTGACGACGCCGTTCCTGGTGCGCGTGGTCCGGGACCTGTTCGGGCGGCACGCCACCGTTCTGGGCTCCGACGACGACGGCCGCGTGCGGCTCGAGGTCGCGTCGCACACCGCGCGCTCGGTGGCCGAGAAGCTCGCCGGGTTCGGGTCGGCGGTGGAGGTCCTGGAGCCTGCGGCCGTCCGGGAGGAGCTGGCGGCGCTCGGCGCCGAGCTGGTGTCAGTGGGCAGGGCTAGCGTGCCGCGCATGATCACCGAGGGAACGTTCACCGTCAGCGGGTTCGCCGGCGTGCCGATCGAGCAGGAGCAGCCGGTCGTCACCGCGCTCGGCGTCGGCGTCGCGACGATGGAGAAGCAGTACGCGGGCGGTGTCACGGGCCGGTCGACCACCCTGTTCACGTCGGCGTTCGACCCCGAGCGCGGCGTCGGCACCTACGTGGCGATGGAGTCGTTCGAGGGCAGCCTCGACGGGCGGGCCGGCACCTTCAACTTCGTGCACGCCGCGTCGACGAGCGGCACCGACCGGTCCGACGAGCACTTCCTGATCGTGCCGTCGAGCGGGACCGGGGAGCTCGCCGGGATCGTCGGCAGCGGCGCGCTCGTGGTCGACGCCGACGGCACGCACCGGATGCGGTTCGACTACACCGTCGACTGAGCGCGCTCGGCGTGCTCCCGCGCAGCGAGCGCCGCGAACGTCAGGAGCTGCTTGCGCATCATGAGCAGGTCGCCCCACGCGAGCAGGCGGTCGCGCAGTGCTGCCGCGCGGCTGGTCGGTGGCGTGCCGCGGACGACGGCCAGGAGCCGGCTCTGCTCGGGCCCGACCGGGACGACGGCGTACGTGACCACGATGTCCCCGAACACCCGCGTGCTCGGCCCGGGGATCATGCGGAAGGTCAGGTGCTCGCCGACGACGAACGACTCGAGCCTGAAGATCGTCGAGAACGTCTGCCCGACCTCGAGGTCCCAGCACCACGGCAGGGGCCGAGGTGGACTGCGGTGGCCCAGGTTGTCGACCCAGTCGTAGCTGTACGGCGCGGCCCGGAACTGGCACACCCACCGGAAGACGACGTCCGCGGGGGCCGCGACGTCCACGCCGCGCAGCAGCCGGTCGCCGGGGTCCGGGAGCAGGTCGTCGCACGGGTAGGTGCGGTCCGCCTCGGCCTGCGTGACGCCCCAGCTCGTCGCGATGCTCATGGCTCCCCCTGCCGTCGTCGAGAGACCTCACGCTAGGGCGGTCGCGGTCGGCGCGCGCCGACCTCTCAGCGGGTCCACAGCCGTCGGGCGCGAGCCCTCGGGCGCCGCGACCGTGCGCGCGCCCGGCCGGTCCGGCCCAGGTCACCGCGAGCAGCGGGCGCCGATCAGCCCGGTACGACGGCGCGGACCCGGTTGTTCCTGGCGTCGTGCGTGAGCTCGACCAGACCGAGGGCTTCGAGCAGCGGCGGCAGGTACATCCCGAACCGGCCGCGGTAGCCCTTGCGCAGGCCGTACCAGCCGCCGACGGGGTTGGTCTCGTCGCGACCCCACGCCTCCACCGACCCGGCCGCGGCCGGCTTCTGCTCGTCCGCGGCGCCGAGCGGGACCCAGCCGTCCTGCGCGAGCAGCCAGACGTGCAGGTCCTCGACCGCGCTCAGGTGGTACCGGAGTGTCGTCGATCCCACCTGGCACACCAGGGCGGGCGGGTCCGCGGACTCGTCGCGGTGCATCGTGTACGTCGACGACCCGGGCGCGGTGGTGAGCTGCCAGGGGTCGTCCGTCGTTCCCGTGCCGGTCATCGGGACCTCCTTCGCGGATGACCCCACTATCGACCCCTCGAGCACCCGGAGCACAGGCTGCGGGTCGGTTCCTCCCGATACGCTCGCGGCCGGATCGACTCAGGAGGCCGGATGAGCGTGGCGACGGAACTGGTGAACGTGACGGCGGACGAGCCCTGGCTCGTGATCGTCGCGACGCTCGGCCCGCTGGTCGCGGCGATCGGTGCGATCGGTGCGCTCTTCGTCGGGATCCAGACCGTCCGGCAGCGCACCGCGGCCGACGCCCAGGCGCAGTGGTGGGCCCGCGTGCAGTGGGCCGCCGGGCTGGCGTTCGAGGCCGACGACGCCCAGCGGTCGGTCGGGTTCGATGCTCTCGCGCTGCTGGCGTCGTCGCCGCTGGCCGGACCGGACGACCACGCGTTCCTCGCGGGGCTGTCGTTCGACGCGCTGCGGGCTGTGCAGGAGCGGGGGACCGTCGACGACGTGGACTTCGTGCCCGTCGACGACGAGGGGTTCGTGCGACCGTCGGACGCGCGGCCCGTCGTGGAGGTGTCCCGGTCCGAGGTGGCTGCAGCCCGGTTGCGCGTGGTGACCGACCGCGGCCGGGGGCGCACGACCCCGGCGTGGGTCACCCGGTTGGCGGCGACGAACCCCTCGGGTGCCTGACCCCAGGACCGCGCGGCGTCGGACGCGGGCGGGCGGCCTCGCACGCGCCGGACGGCTGCCGACGGCCAGCGGCCGTGAGCAGGGGCCGTCGGAAAGCCGGGTAAACACTTACTGGGTTGTCACTATTGACACGTGACACCAGCCCGGTACCTTTTGTCCTGGCCGACAACAAATGTCTGGTTCACGGCGCCAACGGCGGTGCCACCTCGCGTGCGGGGACTCGTCGTGCGACGTGCCCTGTGCGCTAGAGAGGTCCCCCATGCACCTTGGCAGGCAGAGCCCCCCACGTCCCCGGCGCAGGCGGACGGCGACCGTGCTCGCCACCGCGCTCGCGGTCGCGCTCGTCCCGCTCGTCGCGGCCCCCGCCGCGCAGGCGGCAGCGCCCGTCGACCTCGGCCCGAACACGATCGTGTTCGACCCGAGCCAGCCCATCGCGGAGATCCAGGCCACCGTCGACGCCATCGCGACGCAGCAGGTTCCCGCGCACTTCGGTGAGGGCCGGTACGCGCTGCTGTTCAAGCCCGGCACCTACGGCACGCCCGAGCAGCCGCTCCGCTTCGAGGTCGGCTACTTCACCGAGGTCGCCGGCCTCGGCCAGGACCCGGGCGACGTCGTCATCAACGGCGCCATCGAGGTCTACAACCAGTGCCTCCCGGTGCCCGAGGGTGCCCCGGCGAACTGTCTCGCGCTGGTCAACTTCTGGCGCTCGCTGTCCAACCTGACCATCCAGTACGCCCCCGGAGACGCAGACGGGTGCCGGGCGAGCGCCAACTTCTGGGCCGTCTCGCAGGCCGCGCCGATGCGCCGCGTGAACGTCACCGGCGCCAACGTCAGCCTCATGGACTACTGCACGGCCGGCCCGCAGTACGCGTCCGGTGGGTTCATCGCCGACTCGACGCTGCCGTACGTGGTCAGCGGCAGCCAGCAGCAGTTCCTGGTCCGCAACGGCTCGGTGGCCGGCTGGAGCAACAGCGTCTGGAACCAGGTGTTCGCGGGCGTGCAGGGCGCTCCGGCCACCGACTTCAGTCCCGTGGTCGGCGAGCCCAAGTACACGACGCTCGACACGACCCCCGTCTCCAAGGAGAAGCCGTACCTCTACCTGGACGACGCCGGCAGGTACAACGTGTTCGTCCCGTCGGCCCAGAAGGACTCCGCCGGAGCGACGTGGGCCACCGGCAGCACGCCGGGCAAGTCGATCCCGATCAGCAAGTTCTTCGTCGCCAAGCCCGGTGACAGCGCCGCGAAGATCAACTCCGCACTGGCGCTGGGCAAGAACGTGCTGCTCACCCCGGGCGTCTACCACGTGAACAGGACGCTCAACGTGCTGTGGCCCAACCAGGTGGTCCTCGGGCTCGGGCTGGCGACGATCATCCCGGACAACGGGGTCGTGGCCATGCAGACGCTCGACGTCCCCGGCATCGACGTCTCCGGCATCATGTTCGACGCCGGCACGGTGAACTCCCCGGCGCTGCTCCAGCTGGGCACCAAGATCTCGGCGCTCGACGGCAAGCTCAAGAAGCCCCTGCTGAGCAGCGCGAGCAACCCGACGGCCGTGCAGGACGTGTTCTTCCGGATCGGTGGCGAGGCCGTCGGCAAGGCCACCCAGAGCCTGGTGGTCAACACGAACCAGACGGTCATCGACCACACCTGGGCGTGGCGGGCCGACCACGGCACCGGCGTCGGCTGGGACGTGAACACGGCGGAGACCGGGGTGCTGGTCAACGGCAACGACGTCACCGCGACCGGCCTGTTCTCCGAGCACTACCAGAAGTACAACGTCATCTGGAACGGCGAGCGCGGCAAGACGATCATGTTCCAGAACGAGCTGCCGTACGACGCGCCCGACCAGGCGTCCTGGCAGCACGACGGCGTCGACGGCTGGGCCGCCTACAAGGTGAACGACAAGGTCAAGGTGCACGAGGCCTGGGGCATGGGCGCGTACATCTACACCAACGTCAACCCGACCCTGCACGCCACCCGGGCCTACGAGGTGCCGGTCACGCCGGGCGTGAAGCTGCACAACGTGCTGACGGTCTCGCTGAACGCGGCGGGCACCATCGACCACGTCGTCAACGACACGGGCGACCCGGTGACGCCGACCTTCGCGGGTCCGAGCACGGTCGTGGAGTGGCCGGTGCCGTGACCTGACGACGGCAGGAGGAGGGCCCGACGGCGCTGACAGAGCGCCGTCGGGCCCTCAGTCGTCCGGCAGGGCGAGCCCGAAGATCCGGCGCTGCGGCGCTGCGAGGGTGTCGGCGCCGGGCTCGGGTGCCGGGAACTCGCCCGTGCGGGGTGGCCCGACCCACAGCCGCCACCCGTCGGCGTCGCGGTAGATCTGTCCCAGCGCGACGAGGTGCGCCCGGCCCGCGGCAGCGAGCTGCGCGCGCACGGGCTCCTCGTGCGACGGCGGCACGAAGCCGACGATGCGGTTGCGGCAGACGAGGACGACGTGGCTGCCGCCCTCGGTCTCGAACGTGAGCCCGACCCGTGCCGAGTCGCCGCTCCGCGCCGCGGCCAGGCCGACCTGCAGCGCGGGCGCCTCACCCGCGACGAAGCCGTCGCCCACGTCTGCGGTCACCACGCCACGTCGCGCGAACATCTTCACGGAACCAGCGTCCCACCCGCGGCTCAGGGTCGGGCGACCAGCGCGTACCGCTCGTCGGTGACCGGTCCGCCCCACAGGGCCTCGTCGGCGCTGAGCGACTCCACCCGCAACCCGCTGACGAGCGGGCCGACGAGGGCGGCGAGGTCCGACGCGGTGATCCCGGCGTTCGTCGACCACCGGCCCTCGACCAGGACGAGCGCGCCGCCGGGGCGGACCAACGAGACCCACCGGGCCAGCGCGGCCTGCGGGTCGGGCAGAGCCCAGACGAGGTGGCGCGCGAGGACGACGTCGACCGGGTCGTCCGGGGGATCCGCGGCGTCGCCGACGACGAAGGTCGCACGGAGCCCCGCGCCGTCGAGCTTGGTGCGCGCTCGCTCGATCATCTCCGGGGACAGGTCGATGCCGGTGACCCGGTGGCCCGCTTGCGCCAGCAGCGCGGTGAGCGAGCCGGTGCCGCAGCCGACGTCGAGCACGTCCCACGGTCCGGTCGGGAGCCAGCCGGCCAGGCGGGAGGCCCACGCCGCGCGCGTGCCGGGGTCGAGCAGTCCGTGGTCGGGCTCGTCGTCGAAGGTCGGCGCCGCTGCGTCCCAGAACTGCGCGGTGCCGGAGAGATCGGAGGCGGACATCCGTCCACGCTAGGTGTCGAAGAAGGCCGTCGCCGTTCGACGACCCAGGTGAAGGCCCGTCACCGGCACTAGCGTCGAGACGGCACCCACACGAAGGAGATCACCATGAAGGTCCTGGTCATGATCAAGGGCGACGGCGCGGACGAGGACAAGGTCGCCCCCACCGACGAGATGTTCGCCGAGATGAACGTCTACAACGAGCAGCTGGTGAACGCGGGGATCATGCTCGCCGGCGAAGGGCTCCAGCCCAGCAGCAAGGGCGCCAAGGTCGTCTGGGACACGAGCGGCGAGGTGTCCGTCGTCGACGGTCCGTTCGCGGAGTCGAAGGAGATCATCGCGGGCTACTGGGTCTGGCAGGTGAGCTCGCTGGACGAGGCCGTCGAGTGGGCCAGGCGCTGTCCGTCGACGGCGGGGATGCGCTCCGAGCTGGAGATCCGGCCGTACTTCGAGATGGAGGACTTCGCGAAGGTGGTCTCGCCGGAGATCCTCGCCAAGGAGCAGGCGCTGGTGGACCGGGTCAAGGAGCAGCACGGCTGATGTCCGACGCGCGGCGGACGGTCGAGGTCATCTGGCGGATCGAGTCGCCGCGCCTCATCGCCGCCCTGACCCGCCTGGTCCGGGACGTCGGGCTGGCCGAGGAGCTGGCGCAGGACGCGTTCGTCACGGCGCTGGAGCAGTGGCCGGTCACGGGCGTCCCGGACAAGCCCGGTGCGTGGCTCATGGTCACGGCACGGCACCGGGCGATCGATCTGATCCGGCGGGAGCAGAACCGGGACGCCAAGTACGCGGTGCTGGCGTCCGGTCTGGCCGACGACGCTGCGGCCGACCGGATCGTCGACGAGCCCATCGGCGACGACCTGCTCTCGCTGGTCTTCCTGACCTGCCACCCGGTGCTGCCGCGCGAGTCCCGGATCGCGCTCACGCTCCGCCTGTTCGGTGGGCTGACCACCGACGAGATCGCGCGCGCGTACCTGGTGCCGTCGGCGACCGTCGGGCAGCGGATCTCCCGCGCCAAGCGCACCCTCGCCGAGGCGCACGTCCCGTTCGAGGTCCCGCAGGCCGACGAGATGCCCGCGCGGGTGGGCTCGGTGCTCGAGGTGGTCTACGTGATCTTCACCGAGGGCCACGCCGCGACGAGCGGTCCCGCGTGGATCCGTCGGGACCTTGCCGACGAGGCGATGCGGCTGGGCCGGGTGCTCGCGGCCCTCCTGCCGCGCGAGCCGGAGGTGCACGGGCTGGTCGCCCTGATGGAGCTGCAGGCGTCGCGGTTCGAGGCCCGCGGCGACGGCGTGCTGCTGCAGGACCAGGACCGTCGGTTCTGGGACCACACCCTGATCGAGCACGGGTTCGCGGAGCTGGACCGCGCGACGACGCTGGGCAAGCCGCTCGGTCCGTACACCGTGCAGGCGGCGATCGCGGCGTGCCACAGCCGGGCGCGGACGTTCGCGGACACCGACTGGGAGGCGATCACGGCCCTCTACGACGCGCTCACCCAGCTCACGCCGTCGCCGGTGGTCGAGCTCAACCGCGCGGTGGCCGTCCTGCACGCGGACGGACCGCAGGCCGCGCTCGCGGCGCTCGACGCGATCCGCCACGACCCGCGGCTCGCCCGCTATCACCTGCTCGGCGCGGTCCGTGCCGACGTGCTGGCCCGGCTCGGCCGGACCGACGAGGCCGCTGAGGAACTCGAGCGGGCCGCGGCCCTCGCGCCGACGCAGCGCGAGCGGAACCTGCTCATGGCCCGGTCGGCGGCCGTCGCGGAATCTCCCGTGCTCGATGTCGGAGGCGACTGACAGCATGGCCGACATGACCGATCCCACCCCGACCGACCTGGGGGACGCGCCCACCGACGCTCCCGCGCCGGACCGACCGGGCTGGCGCCGCGACGTCACCATCTTCCTGTCGGGGCAGACGGTCTCGCTGTTCGGCTCGATGCTCGTGCAGTACGCCGTGATGTGGCACCTGACCCTGGAGACCAAGTCCGGCGGCGTGATGGCCCTGTACGCGGTGTTCGGGTTCCTGCCGCAGGCCGTCCTCTCGATCTTCGGCGGCGTCTGGGCGGACCGGCTGGACCGCAAGAAGCTCATCATCGGCGCGGACGCCACCATCGCGGTCGTCACGCTGGCCCTCGCGATGTTCATGGCGGCCGGCGCCACGGACCTGTGGCTGATCTTCGTGGCCATCGCGATCCGGTCGGCCGGTGCGGGGATCCAGATGCCCGCCGTCGCTGCGCTCCTCCCGCAGATCGTCCCCGCGGACAAGCTCATGCGGGTCAACGGCATCAACGGCACCATCCAGTCCGCCATGATGCTCGTCGCCCCGGCCGCGGCCGCCGCCGTCTACGCCAGCATGTCGATCGTGGCGGTGTTCTACATCGACGTCGTCACCGCGGTCATCGGCATCGGCCTGCTGCTCCTGGTCACCGTGCCCCGGCTGGTCCGCTCCGAGGAGTCGAAGGCCCTCGGCTACTTCGACGACCTGGTCGGCGGGGTGAAGTACATCGTCAGCCACGCGTTCGTGCGCTGGATCCTCGTGCTCTACGCGGTCGTGTTCGTGCTGATCGTCGCGCCCTCGTTCCTGACCCCGCTGATGATCGTGCGGACGTTCGGCGAGGAGGTGTGGAAGCTGACCGTCAACGAGCTCGCGTTCAGCATCGGCATGGTCCTCGGCGGCGCGGCTGTCGCGGCGTGGGCGGGGAAGTGGAACCGCGTGCGGATGATCCTCATCTCGACGCTGGTGTTCGGGGTCATCTCGATCGGTCTCGGGCTGTCCACCAACCTCTGGGTGTTCTTCGCGTTCATGTTCCTGCTCGGCCTGTCCGTGCCGGCCTTCTCGACCCCCTCCTACACGGTGCTCCAGGAGACCGTCGAGCCGGAGATGCAGGGGCGCGTGTTCGGGTTCGTCGGCATCGTGATGGCACTGTCGATGCCGTTCGGCATGGCGGTGTTCGGGCCGCTGGCGGACACGTTCTCCGTGGAGTCGCTGCTCATCTGGGCGGGGGTGGCGCTGCTGCTCGTCGTCGCGCTCGCGCTGGCTGTGCCCGGCGGGCGCCGCGCGATGAACGCCGCGAACGAGCACGCGACGGTCTGAGAGGTCACTCGCGACCCTCCTGGTCGCCGGCGGATCGTCGTCGCGGGACTGCCCGGCGTGCGGCAGCGTCGTCGGGCAGGATGACGCCATGCTCGCGCCGATCACCCTCACCGGCCGCCACGTCCGGCTGGAGCCGCTCGCCCTGGAGCACGTCGACGGCCTCACCGCCGCGGCCGCCGAGGAGCGCGGCAGCTACGGGTACACGTGGGTGCCCGACGGGCCCGACGACACGCAGACCTACATCGACGCGGCCCTGGAGCACGCGTCGGGCGGGCGGGCGATCCCGTTCGCGGTGCGACGCCTCGCGGACGACACCCTCGTCGGCAGCACGCGGTTCCTCGACCTCGAGGTGTTCCAGGACCCGGCACCGTGGCCGCCCGGCATCGGCACCGGCGGGGTACCGTCCGACGAGAACCCGCCGTCCGTCGCGGAGATCGGCAGCACCTGGTACGCCTCGTCGGCGCAGCGGACCGCGATCAACACCGAGACCAAGCTGCTCCTGCTGACCCACGCGTTCGAGACGTGGCGGTCGCTGCGCGTGACGCTGAAGACCGATGCCCGCAACGCGGCGTCGCGGCGGGCGATCGAGCGGATCGGCGGCCGGTTCGAGGGTGTCCGCCGCGTGCACACGGTCGCCACCGACGGCGGCCTGCGGGACACCGCGTACTTCTCGATCGTCGCCGCGGAGTGGTTCGTCGTCCGCGCCGGCCTGGTCAGCCGCCTGACCTGACAGACCCACCCGGCCCGTCCGCCGCACCCCCGCCACCCCAGACCACTCGCCGCCCGCTCGCCCGCTCGCCCGCTCGCCAGCTCGCCCGCGAGAGCGTGAGTTTGCGACGAGAACGTGAGTTGCAACTGCCGATCTCGTCGCAAACTGCCGATCTCACGGTCGCCGGCGGGTGCCGCCGGCCACGTGCGCGCGCCCGTCGGGCGTGCTCGAGCGCCTCTCGAAACCGAGGTCCAACGTCTCGAGGACACCCACAACGGCGGCGCCCGGGTACACCGGCGGTGACCAGCAACTACCCGCAGGCCGCCCACTCGGCCCCTGACACCCAACCGAATCTCCAGGGCACCTAGGACGTGTCTCCCAAAGTGACGGTTGGCTCCTCCATGTACTAGCTCTGGGAAGCGGCCTCTTTGCGGCGTCTGCGCGCGCGCTCCGTGGCCTGGGCGCGCACGTGTCGGGAAATCCCGTTCGACCCGAGGAGGTCGAGCACCCGGAGGTCGGTCGCTGTGCGGCAGGCTTGGCGTTGAGCCCAGGGGCTCCAGGTGTCGGCCGGCTCACCAGAACTGGCATCGCCGGCCGCGGCCGCACGAACTAGGACCACGTCGCGGGCACGCTGTTCTGCCATGAGCTGTTCGCGACTCCCGGGCTCGAGAACGTCGAGCGCCAATCGGGACAAGGCCGGATCATCTCCCTCGATGACCGCGAACACGGGGCTCAGGGCCATGCCTTCGTTGGGTTCTCCACGAACCACATCCAGCAGCAGGCGATGGAGCGACGGTTCCTCCATCGCGAGGCGGTAGGCGGTCCAGTGGGGTTCACAGGTGTCAGAGGCCTGCTCCTCCTCGACCAGTCGCTGGCCCAGACGGCGGCGCAGCTCTTGGTACGCGGCGGCCGCGCCGTAGCGTCGCGCGTCCACTCCGGTGGGTCCGAGAGCGTTCGAGCTGACCGCAGTAAAATCTTCCATCTCGTCAGTATCTCGGGTTGCTGGCGGCAGCACGGCTACCCCGGCCGGGCATAGCCCACTCGGGCTACGGCCGAACCTGTCGAGGTCCGGGCTGGCTCCGTGGCGCAGCCATGCCAGCACTGCGGCCAGGACGGCGCCGCCGCGGTAGAGGGTGGCGAGCTTGTCGTAGCGCGGCTCGAGTCGCTGATTCATGTGATTCGACTGGGCCCCCGTGGTGCGTGGCAGGGTCGCGGCGTGCTGGTGGGCTCGGTTGATCGTGGAGTCGATGGAAACCGCCCAGTCGATCTCCCCGGCGGCGTCCGCCTGCGCAAGCAGGGCCGTGAGCACGTCGTCCCAGGTCCCGTCGCTGCTGAACCGCTTGTGTCGCTTCCACACTGTCTGCCATGGACCGAACTCGAACGGCAGGTCACGCCATGCCACGCCGGTTCGGGTACCGATAGACGATGCCCTCCACGACCTCAAGATCATGATGTCTAGGCATTCATCAGGCCGAGGGGCAGGCGGTCAGGGAGGTCCCAGCGAGATTTGCGGTGCGTACCGCCGTGGCCGCGGCTGCGCTAAGGATGATGAGGCCGCTCATGTGGGACGGAGCGAACACGTGATGTCCGGCAGCCTTGCTGAGGGACAAGGTCCACTCGAACGGGATCCCGCTAGGTCCTAGGTCCGTCAGTCCGTCGTGGTAGATGTCCAACGGTTCATAGAGATGCGCGATCCAGTACTGCAACGACACCCCATCGGGGGTGAGCAGGAACGCGGGCAGCCATTGCACGTGGTCGTCGACACCGACGACCGGCTCGAGCACGGTGCGGGCGCGATCGGACAACAGGGTTGCGTTGGTGGAGTTCCACGGCCAGTCGAACACGTCCGAGGTCGGCATCTGCCATTCCAAAAACGGAACGCTGTCCCGAACTCCGGGCCGGTGCCGCAGGCTCCGGACGAAATTGCCTGCCGCGCCCGACTGTGTGGAGAGGGCCACCTGGTTCTGCGCCTCCCCGTCGGACTCCAGGGTGTAGTAGTCGCTCACGCTGTGATCCTTCCAGCCCTCACAGGCACCTCCAGTAGGCCCACCGCAGCACGAGGGGGTCGGCTTGGTCGATGGGGACCTTCACCCACGCCTCGAACAACGCTGTGAACACCAGGGGATCCCCGTTCGCCTGCTCGGCCGCAAGTTCCATGTTCCGGTAGACCCATTTGTGATACTGCGGTGGATGGTTGCCCCGCTGGAGTTTGTCGAGATGGTTCCAACTGTCGTTCGTGAGATCGAGCCCGGCGGTTGGGAAGTTATCGCGCAGCAACGCCTTGAACTGCGGGGTGAATGTCTTGTGCTTGTCCGTCGCGAGGTGATGGTCTTCCACCTGCGCCTTCGCGTTGAGGGCGTCCCTTAGGTCCTGCAGTGCACTTGGGTCCTCAACGCAGTTGGGCGGCAGCGGGATACCCCCGCCTGCGGGCGCGGGCTCCGGCTCTTCCTCGGGTATGAGCGAACCGTCGTCATCGAGGCACACGCCATCGGTGCGGAGGTTGCCGCAGTCTGGCTCGATGTACGTCGGTTCGTCGCCGTGTACGGCGTCGAGCAACGCGAGGAACACCAAGCCCCAGTCGACCGAGCCTGTCTTCGCGGCGAAACTGAGGGCAGCTTGCACACCCAGCGCGTCACACACCAGAACGGCATCCGGCACGGCTACCTCGGGTGCGAAGTGGCGGATCTTCTCCCCGAGAACGGCGCAGCGCTCGTCCGGTCCGTATCGACTGGCCAGGAGTGATCGCAGGGTGGCGACCGGTGCGGAGGTGAGGTCGGGTGCGGGCCAGGGCAGGTACTCGACGCCGCCGTTGTCGTTGATTCGGGCGTTGGGGCTGATCTTCCCGGGCTCGCGGTAGACCGAGCAGCGGTCGAGGTCGACGTCGTAGGGTCCCCACTTGCACAGATGGTCCGTGCCGCGTACGGCTTCGACGTACCAGTTCGGGCACAGCTCGGCCAGGTCGCCGCAGGTCTGCGAGCCCGTCTCGGTGCGGTGAAGGAGTTCTAGGCGGCAGTCGTTCTCGAGACAGTCCGGGTAGAGGCCGACGATGTCACGCACCCATTGGGCGTTCGGCGTCGCGGGGACGATCAGCTGAGTGGGAATGCCAGGTGTGGCGGCGTCCCAGTCGGCGCCGAAAGTGCCGGCCACCATGCCCGCCGGGCAGGTCAGGGCGGGGAGCTCGTACTCGCCTCCGGTGGCGATGTTCCCGTACCAAGCCGACTCGATGGCGRGTGGGCCGTCCGGACCCTCGCAGGTGATCCAGCGAGTGATCTTGCCCTGACCGGCTTCGATGCCTGGCGGGCGATCGGGGTGGCCGGGCGGGTAGTAGGTGCCGAGCACGGCGCCGTTGTAGGCGTTGGTGATGTCGACGTGGCTGAAGCCGCCTCTGGTGGTGCCTTTGCACGCAGTGGCGCTCGAAGAGAACGTGTAGCTGAGCGTTCCTGACGCCGGCCCGCCCGGCTTGACCCCGCGGTTGGCGGTGGGTTGGAAGCTGACGGCATTCGAACCGTTCTTGCACTTGACCGTCAGGCCCACACCTCCAGACTCGGTCCACCGAGTCCACTCGCCTGCCCAGACGATGTCGTAGTGGAACGCAAACGTTCCGGTCGGCGCTCCGTAGTCGGGAGTGGATGGCTGCGACCAGGTGGTGAACGCCGTGGAGTTCGGCGGGTGCTAGCCCGGCACGGGGACGCGCTCATAGGTCTGAGACGGGGCGAAGCCAGGCGCGAGCGGCGGAGCGACGAGACCGGAGGCCCCCTCTTCTCCAGGCGTGGAGCCGATGCGGAGAGACCCGGACTGGAACCCCAGCGCGGTGACGCCGATAGCGGCCGCGCTCGTTGCCGCTAGGTCGACCCGGCTGACCGTCGATACCGCCGCAGCAGTCGCCGTCGTGGCAGCGCCGAGGTATGCGGCGTCGGACGCCTCGAGCACGGCCAGTCCTGCTGCAGATCCACAGAGCGAAGAGCCCGGGACGGTACACACGGCGGCCGCAGGCGCCGCGAAGGGGAGGGCTACCACGCCCGAAACGGCGAGCGTCGCAACGACCAATAGAGCAATTCGGGCGCGTGGCATGTCAGTGGTAGTCGGCAACAGGACGGTCAGACTTGAGGCCGACAGCGCTCCTGCTCAGGTCATCGTGGCCGCTCGACGAAGAACCCTCGCTGGGGCCGGGCCGGGAGCAGCGGCGCTTCTTCTCCGTCTGTCGGCGCCGAGTCTCCAGCAACCGCGGCCGCGTCATCAGGTTCGGCGCCGTCGTCAAGACGAGTCGCCACGGCGGAGGGGGAGTGGTCGGCGTCGATAGGGGATGCGGTGAGGTCGGCAGGCTTCTCGACGACGAAGGTCGACGAGGGGGGCATCGCCCGGAACGGGTGGACTCCGCCGGCTTGTACGAGCCAGAACGCGCCGTCCCACGCCTACGGCGTCGCGGTCGCCGCGCGTTGGCGCAGGAGGAAGTCGCGTTCCGGGGCGGTGGTGGTCAGGGCGAGGGCCTCGTCGTAGGCGTCGACCGCGTCCGCCGGTCGGTCCAGGCGGCGCAGGAGGTCGGCGCGGACCGCGTGGAACAGGTAGAAGCGATCCAGCGGCAGGGTGTCCACGAGCGCGAGCCCGGCCTCCGGTCCGTGCAGCTCCGCGACGGCGACAGCGCGGTTCAGCGCCACCACGGGACTCGGCGCGATCGACATGAGCTGGTCGTACAGGATCACGACCTGCCGCCAGTCGGTCCCGGCGGGCTCGCTGTGCACCGCCTGCATCGCGGCCTGGAGCTGGTACGGACCGAGGTGGTCGCGGCGCAGGCAGCGACGGACGAGCTCGCGACCCTCGTCCAGCCGGGACTGGTCCCACCGCGAGCGGTCCTGGTCGCGGAGCAGGACGAGAGAGCCGTCGCCGGCCACGCGGGCGTCGCGGCGGGCGTCGGTGAGCAGCATGAGGGCCAGCAGCCCGAGCGCCTCGGGCTCGTCGGGCATGAGCTCGACCAGCACGCGGCCCAGCCGGATCGCCTCGGCGCAGAGGTCGTCGCGGGTCAGGGCGCCGGACCCGGTGGTGAACACCAGGTAGACGACGGCGAGCACGGCCCGGAGCCGGTCGGGCAGGTCGGCGTCCGACGGGATCCGGTAGGGGATGCGGGCGTCGCGGATCTTGCCCTTCGCGCGCACCAGGCGCTGGGCCATCGTCGGCTCCGGCACCAGGAACGCCCGGGCGATCTCGGGGGTGCTCAGCCCGCCCAGCAGCCGCAGCGTCAGTGCCACCTGCGCCTCGACGGACAGCGCCGGGTGGCAGCACGTGAAGACGAGCCGCAGCCGGTCGTCGCGCACGGGGCCCACCTCCACCGGGTCGTCGCGCTCGTGCAGCAGCGCGGCCTGCGCGTGCCGGTCGTCGCGGGACGCCTCCCGGCGCAGCCGGTCGATCGCCTTGCGCTTGGCCGTCGTGATGATCCAGCCGGTGGGGCTGGCGGGGACGCCGTCGTCGGGCCAGTGCTGGACCGCCGCGACGAACGCGTCCTGGACGGCCTCCTCGGCGACGTCGAGGTCACCGAACGACCGGGCGAGGACCGCGACCGCGCGGCCGTGCTCCGCGCGGAACACCCGCGCGATCGCGTCCTCGTCGGTCACCGGGCGTCCGTCATTGGTACCGGAACGGCCGGACCTCGATGGGCAGGCCCGTCGCGACGGCCAGCTGCCCGCCCCAGTCCATCGCCGCGTCGAGGTCGTCGACGTCGACGATGGTGAAGCCGCCCAGGTGCTCGCGGGCCTCGACGAACGGTCCGTCGGTGGTGACCACGTCGCCGTCCTTGGCGCGCAGCACGGTCGCGGTGCTCGGGTCGTGCAGGCCGCCTGCGTAGACCCAGATCCCGGCGTCGCGCATCGCCTGGTCGACCACGCCGACGGCCTGCATGATCGGCTCGAGGACCTCGGGGGCGGGCATGGGCCCGTCGGGTTCCATCACGCTCAGCAGGTAGTGGCTCATGGCGTCCTCCTCGGTGCGGCACCGGCCCTGCGCCGGCTGCTCACCCCTCATACGAACGGTGAGCAGCCGGATCGACAGGTCAGTCCGCGGCAACCGGAACGTAGTCGAACGTGTCGGGGTCCGGGCCGGTGCGCTCGTCGCGGTTGAGGCTCGTGATGTCGGCGACGTCTACCTCGGACAGCTCGAAGTCGAAGAGCGCGAAGTTCTCCTCGATGCGGCTGCGGGTCACGGACTTGGGGAACACGATGTCGCCGCGCTGGAGGTGCCACCGCAGGGTGACCTGCGCGGGAGTCTTCCCCAGCGACTCCGCGATGCGCACGATCGTCGGGTCGTCCAGGACCTTGCCCTGCGCGATCGGGCTCCACGCCTCGGTCGCGATGCCGTGCTCGGCGTCGAACGCGCGCACCTCGGTCTGCGTGAGGTACGGGTGCACCTCGACCTGGTTCACGGCGGGCGTGATGGTGGTCTCGGCGTGCAGGCGGCGCAGGTGCTGCGGCTGGAAGTTGGAGACGCCGATCGCCTTGGCGCGGCCGGAGCGGTAGAAGTCCTCCATCGCCTTCCACGTGTCGACGTAGCTGCTCACCGTCGGCAGCGGCCAGTGGATGAGGAACAGGTCGACGTAGTCGAGCCCGAGGGTGTCGAGCGTCAGGTCGAACGCGATCGCCGCGTCCTCCGGGTCGTGCGCGTCGTTGTTGAGCTTGCTGGTGATGAAGACCTCGTCGCGGTTCAGGCCGGACGCGGCGACGGCCTCGCCGACGCCCTGCTCGTTCTTGTACATCTGCGCGGTGTCGATGTGGCGGTAGCCCACCTCGAACGCCTGCAGGACCGCGTCCTTGGTCTCGGCGGGGTCGATCTGGAAGACGCCGAACCCCAGCTGGGGGATCTGCACGCCGTTGTTCAGGGTGATGTTCGGGACTGTGCTCATACCGTCCATTGCAACCCGTCGACCGCCGGTTCGCGCGCTAGGATGCCAACTAACCAGTTGGTTGTGCCGTTGCGAGGAGCCCCAGATGTACGTCGTCCCCGACCAGACCGGACGCACCGTCGTCGTCACCGGCGCCAACAGCGGCACCGGCCGGGAGGCCGCCGAACGCCTCGCCGCCGCCGGTGCGCACGTCGTCCTCGCGGTCCGCAGCGCGGAGAAGGGCGAGAAGGCGCTCGCGGAGATCCTCGCCGCCCACCCCGGCGCGTCCGCCGAGGTGCGGATCGTCGACCTCGCGTCCCTGGCCTCGGTGCAGACCTTCGCCGACGCCCTGAGCCGCGACCTGACGCACCTCGACACCCTGGTCAACAACGCCGGCGTCATGACCCCGCCCAGCCGCTTCGAGACCGAGGACGGGTTCGAGCTGCAGCTGGGCACCAACTTCCTCGGCCCGTTCGCGCTGACCAACCGCCTCCTGCCGCTCCTGCTGGTGGCTCCCGCCGGGCGCGTCACCACGATGAGCAGCGGCATGGCGGCCGTGGGTCGGATCCGGTTCGACGACCTGCAGTGGACCCGGCGCCGGTACAGCCCCACGCGGTCCTACGCGCAGTCCAAGCTGGCGGACCTCCTGCTCGCCCGTCAGCTGGCCCACGTCTCGATGCGGCATGGCTGGGCGCTGCGCAGCAACGCGGCCCACCCGGGGTTCACGCAGACCAACCTGCAGACCGCGGGCGCGTCGCTCGGCAAGGACGCCGTGCACCGCTCGTCCATCGCGAGGTTCCCGTTCGTCCCGTCGCAGCTGCCGCCCGAGGGCGCCGAGCCGATGCTGTTCGCGGCGGCCGACCCGCGGGCGGTCGAGGACGGCTACTACGGCCCGACCGGCCGGTTCGGTCTCGTCGGCCCCACCGGGCCTGTCCGCCTCTCCCGCCGCATGCGCGACGACGACACCGCCGCCCGTCTCTGGGCGGTGGCACAGGACCTGACCGGCACGGCGCTGCCCGCATGATGGCCGCGGACACCCCGCGCCGGATCCTCGACGCCGCCGCCGACGAGTTCGCCGAGCGCGGGCTCGCCGGGGCGCGGGTGGACCGGATCGCCCAGCGCGCCGGCGCCAACAAGCAGCGGATCTACGCGTACTTCGGCAGCAAGGACGGGCTGTTCGACCGGGTGGTCGAGGACCGGATCGAGCAGCTGCTGGACGCCGTGCCGTTCGACGCCGTCGACCTGCCCGGCTACGCGGTCCGGCTCTGGGAGTTCAACGTCGCGCACCCGGCGCTGGTGCGGCTGCTCCTGTGGCACGCGCTCGAGCGTCCCGGCGCGCAGCTCGCGCACTCCGAGTCCTCGCACGCCCGCAAGGTGGCCGCGCTGCGCGCCGTGCGGGGGGACGACGAGTGGCCCGCGGACCGGCTGCTCGGCCAGGTGCTCGCGCTGGTGCACGGCGTCACGCTCGCGCCAGGGGCCGAGCCCGAGACGGTCCGCGCGGACCTGCACCGCGCGGTCAGCCGGCTGGTCGGATAGCCGGCTCGACCACCGCGCGCAGGCGCTCGGGCTGGACGCCGTCCTCCTTGGCGATGGACCGGCGGATGACCGGGGCGAGCACCTTCAGGGCCCCACCGACCTCGACGTCGGCGAGCAGCCGAAGACGCGTCCCGTCGGCGGTGCCGGACAGCGTGTAGGTGTACACCGCGGTCACCGGCCCGGAGCGCGAGAGCAGGGCCAGCGTGCGCGGGGCGGCGAGGGTGTCGACGACCGCGGTCCGCTCCTTGCCACGGACGGTGAACGTCACGACGGCGCCCTGCGCCACCGGCCCGCTCATCGCCGTCACCCCCGGCATCCACCGCGACGCCAGCGACCAGTCGGTCAGCGCCGCCCAGACCGCGTCGGGAGGTGCGGCGATGGTCGTCGTGGTGTCGATCGCGGTGGTCATGGGCGCGACGCTAGGCGCCGGTGCCGGCGCGGTCTTGGACGGGATTGACCACCGGTGTGAAGCCCGGCTCCGTCGGCGCGTCACCGTAGACCGCCTGGTACGCGGCCACGTACCCGCCGGGCGTCGTCCCGGTGTGCCGCCGGAAGTGCCGGATGAGGTGCGCCTGGTCGTACCAGCCGAGGTCGGCGGCCACCTGCCCCCAGCCGACGGGCCGGCCGGTGTCGAGCGACGCCAGCAGGTCCCGCATCCGGGTCACCCGCGCGAACGTCCCGGGGCTCAGCCCGACCACCCGTCGGAACCCGCGGTCGAGGTGGGCGTGCGTCAGGTGCAGCTCGCGGGCGACGTCCACGACGGGTCGACCCGGGTCCGCGACGAGGGCGGCCACCGCGGCCTCGACGTCGTCGGTGCAGCGCGGCAGCGCGCGCTCGCGGACCTCCACGGCCTCGACGAGCGTCGCCTCGACGGCCGCGATCATGCGGGCGGGGTCGTCCAGGGTCAGCAGCTCGCGGCGCACGGACGCCCACGGCTCGGCGCCGACCAGCCGGCCGCGCAGGACGCGCGGGTCGACGCCGAACGCGGTCGCGCAGCCGATCGGCGTCGCGACCACCCCGACGCACCACGTCTCGCCGAGGGGCCGGTTCAGCATCGGCTGGTCGTCGGGCCCCAGCAGGAACCCGGTGCGTGCCAGGTGCCGGTCGCCGCTGCCGTTGCGCGCGACCTGGGCGATCGGCGCCCCGAGCACCAGCCCGAGCACCGCCGACCCCGTCGGTGCCACGCGTTCCGCGGGCGCCCGCAGCCGTCCGCGGGCGTACCAGATGCTCGCCACGTACCGACCGAGCGGCCCCGTCGGCTCGTGCGTCACGTAGGTGGAGTCGTCGGCCACCCGCTGATCGTCGCGCACTGTCGGAGGTCGGTGGAAAGGTCGTGCTCGCACGTGTGCCCCCGTGGCACCCTGCCCGTGACCCACCTGCAGAGGAGCTCCGGCATGTCCCACCCCCTCGCCTCCCTCGTGACCGGACCCGTGCTGACCCCGGACGAGGAGGGGTTCGCGGACGAGGTCGCCCCGCACAACCGCGCGGTCGTGAACAGCCCCGACGTGGTGGTCGGCGCGACGAGCACGTCGGACGTCGTCGCGGCCGTGCGCTGGGCCGCCGAGCACCGGGTGCCCCTGACCGTGCTGGCCACCGGGCACGGCGCGACCACGCCCGTCACGTCCGGGGTCCTGCTGACCACCCGCCGTCTCGGTGGCGTGGAGGTGGACCCGGACGCCCGCACCGCGACGATCGGCGCCGGCGCCCTGTGGACCGACGTCGTCCCCGTCGCCGACGCGCACGGCCTGACCCCGGTCGCCGGGTCGTCCACCCACGTCGGCGTCGTCGGCTACCTGCTCGGCGGCGGGATCGGTCCGTTCGCGCGCAGCCACGGGTACAGCTCCGACTACCTCGAGTCGATCACCGTCGTGACGGGCGCGGGCGAGGTCGTCGAGGCGTCGGCCGACGAGCACCCTGACCTGTTCTGGGCGCTCCGCGGCGGCAAGGTCGGCCTCGGTGTGGTGACGCGGGTGCGGCTGCGGCTCGTCGCGATCCCGGAGCTGTACGCCGGGACGCTGTTCTTCGACGCGGAGCACATCGAGACGGCCCTGCGCGGTTGGCTCGCGTGGACGGCGACGGCGGACGCCGGGACCACGACCAGCGCGGCGATCATCCACTTCCCGGACTTCGAGGCCGTCCCGCCGTTCCTGCGGGGGCGGACGGCACTGACCTTGCGGGTGGCGCGGCCCGGCGACGAGGCAGCGGGGGCGGCGGTCACGGCACCCCTGCGGGCGCTCGCCCCGACGTTCCTGGACACGGTCGGCGTCCTGCCGGTGGCGCGGTCGGCCGAGATCCACAACGACCCCGTCGACCCGGCCCCCAGCTGGGTGCGCGGGTTCATGCTCAGCCGCGCGGACGACGACCTCGCGACCGCGTGGCTCGACGTCGCCGGACCGACGACAGGTCAGCCGTTCGTGGCCGTCGAGCTGCGGCACGTCGCCGGTGCCACGGGGGTGGACGCGCCCGGCGGGTCGGCCGTCTCGGGCCGGACCGCGGCGTTCGTCGCCGGGCTCGTCGGCGTCGACCCGACCCAGTTCGACAGCACCCTCCCGACCGCCGGGGACGCCGTCGCCGCCGCCCTCGCACCGTGGACCACCGCCGAGCTCAACCCCAACTTCGCCGGGCGGGGCACAGCGGTGTGGGACCCGGCGACGGCCGACCGGCTGGCCCAGGTGCGCCGGACGTACGACCCGGCGAGGGTGCTCGCGTCTGGGGAGGAGTGGTGAAGGGTCGTCCGTTCTCACCCGCTCGACCACCCCGCGATGGCACGCTCACGAGGCGACGCGCGACGCAGCCGCACGTGACGAGAGGACAGCATGACGTTCGCAGGTGAACGGACAGCAGCCCGGCGGCGGCTCGTGGGTGGCGGCATCGTGATCGCCCTGGTCGGGGCCGGTCTGGCCGCGTGCTCGCCCAAGCCGCCGACGCCGGACAGCGCGACGGAGGCGCTCGCCGGCGCGCTGACCTCCGGCGACTTCTCCGACGCGCCGTTCGCCGGTGGCGCCGTGGACCAGACCGAGGCGACGGCGGCCAGGACTGCCGCGTACGAGGGCCTCGCGCCGTGGGAGCCCGACGTCACGGTCGTCACGACCACGATCGACGACAAGGACAAGGACCTCGCCACGGTGACCTTCGGGTACACGTGGGACGTCGACGACAGCGACGCCGACTGGACGTACGAGACGCACGCGCAGCTCGCCCTGGACGACGAGGCGAACGCCTGGACCGCCACGTGGTCGCCCACGCTGCTCGCACCCGACCTCGTCGCGGGCGAGGTCCTCACCGTCCAGAAGGCGCGGGCGGACCGCGCCAACGTGCTGGGCGCCGACGGTGCCGTGATCGTCGAGCCGCGCACCGTCCACCGCCTCGGCATCGACAAGACGCGGGTCGCCGCACCGGAGCAGGACGCAGCCGCGCGTGAGCTCGCCGGTGCGCTCGGCATCGACGCCGAGGCGTACGCGGCCAAGGTCGCGGCCGCGGGCGAGCGGGCGTTCATCGAGGCCATCACGATCCGCCACGGCGACCCGAGCTACGACGTCACGGCCCTCGCGGCGATGCCCGGCGTCAACGACGTCGTCGACCAGCTGCCGCTCGCCCCCACCCGCCAGTTCGCCCGGCCCATCCTCGGCACGGTCGGGCCGGCAACGGCGGAGATCATCGAGAAGTCGGACGGCGCCGTCTCGGACGGCGACCTCGCCGGCCTGTCCGGGCTCCAGCGCCAGTACGACGCGCAGCTGCGCGGGCTGCCCGGCCTCACGATCACCGCCGCGCAGGCCGACGGCGTCGCGCCGCGCCAGCTCTACGTGGTCGAGCCGACCCCCGGCACGCCGCTGACCACGACGATCGACGTCGGCCTGCAGGAGGCCGCCGAGTACGCGATCTCCGGGGTCGGGCCGGCCAGTGCGGTCGTCGCCATCCGGCCCTCGACGGGGGACGTGCTCGCGGCCGCCAGCGGGGCCGGTGGGGAGGGCATGTCGACCGCGACCCTGGGGCAGTTCGCGCCGGGCTCCACGTTCAAGGTGGTGACCGCGCTCGCGCTCCTGCGGTCCGGGCTGACGGCCGACAGCGACACGACGTGCCCGGCGACGATCTCGGTCGACGGCCGGTCGTTCACCAACTTCCCCGAGTACCCGACCGACAAGCTGGGCACCATCCCGCTGCGGACGGCCTTCGCCAACTCGTGCAACACGGCCTTCATCTCGGCCCGGGACACGGCGGACCAGGACGCCCTCATCGACGCCGCCGGGTCGCTCGGCCTCGACCCCCACGCGGCGCTCGGGTTCCCCGCGTTCCTCGGAGACGTCCCCGCCGACTCGGACGGCACCGACCACGCCGCCTCGATGATCGGGCAGGGACGGGTGCTGGCGTCGCCGCTCGGCATGGCGACGGTGGCCGCCTCGGTGGCCCGCGGAGCGACCGTGGTGCCGCGGCTCGTCGTGCCGGCGGACGGCGCCGCGACGCCGGAGCCGACCGACGACGACACCGCGGCCAGCGACGAGCCGACCGACGCCCCGCGGCCGATCRTCCCGCTGACCGCGGACGAGGGCGCGACGCTGCACGAGCTCATGCGCGGCGTCGTGACCGAGGGCGGTGCGTCGTTCCTGCTGGACGTCCCGGGCGACGAGGTGGCCGCCAAGACCGGCACCGCGCAGTTCGGGGAGGCCGGGAACCTGCAGAACCACGTGTGGATGATCGCGATCCAGGGTGACCTGGCCGTCGCGGTGTTCGTCGACGTCGGCGAGTACGGGTCGACCACGGCCGGGCCGCTGCTGGAGGAGTTCCTGCGGGCGGCCCAGGGCTGACCCTGAGCTCGAGTGGTTGCGCCGGCTCGAGCGCGTGCTCTGTCTCGACGCGGTCGCCTGTGTCGCGGCAACTCTGCTGTGAGAGCGTCGGTCGCATGACTGACGAGGACACCCGGACCCAGTACGAGCGGATGGTCGCGGGCGACTGGTACGAGGCCGACGCCGAGATCCACGCCCTGACGAGTGCTGCGCAGGCCCGCGCGGAGCGGTTCGCCCAGGCGGTCAGGGACGGTGACGACGACGCGGTCGACCGGCTGCGCGAGCTCCTGGGCTCGCTCGGCGAGGGCTCGTGGATCCGCCCGCCGCTCTACGTCGACCTGGGGGTGCACCTGCACGTCGGGGCGCGGTCGTTCGTCAACTTCGGGCTCGTGGCGCTCGACGTCGCGCACATCCGCATCGGCGATGACACCAAGATCGGCCCGAACGTCCAGCTGCTGACGCCGATCCACCCCGTGGATCCCGAGCCCCGTCGGGACAAGCTCGAGGCCGCCAAGCCGATCACCATCGGCGACAACGTCTGGCTCGGCGGCGGCGTGATCGTCTGCCCGGGCGTGACCATCGGCGACAACACCGTCGTCGGCGCCGGGTCCGTCGTGACCAAGGACCTGCCCGCCAACGTCGTCGCGGTCGGCAACCCCGCGCGCGTGATCAAGGAGATCTGATGCCAGAGCCGATGACCGAGCGCGCTGTCGGCGTCATGCTGCCGCGGGACCTGCCCGCACACCAGTTCCGCACCTACGCGCAGCGCGCGGAGACGCTCGGCTTCGACGAGCTCTGGGTGGTCGAGGACTGCTTCTTCCGCGGCGGGATCGCGCAGGCGGCCGCGGCGCTCGCGATGACCGAGCGGATCCGGCTCGGCATCGGCATCCTGCCGGCCGCGGTCCGGAACGCGGCGTTCACCGCGCTGGAGGCGGCGACGCTCGCGGAGCTGTTCCCCGGCCGCGTCGACATCGGCATCGGGCACGGGATGCCCGGCTGGATGCGGCAGGTCGGCGCGTGGCCGGCCAGCCCGCTGACGATGCTGGGCGAGCACCTGGACGCGGTCCGAGCGGTGCTGACCGGCACGCGGGAGAACGCGGACGGCCGGTACGTGCACCTCGACGGCGTCGAGCTCAACACCCCGCCGAGCAGCGTCCCGCGCATCCTCGCGGGCGTCCGCGGACCGAAGTCGCTCGCGCTCGCGGGCCGGTCCGCCGACGGCACGATCCTCGCGGAGCCGGTGACGCCCGAGTACGTCGCCGAGGCGCTCCGGCACATCGCGCCGACGCGCGAGCACCGGATCGTCGCGTACTGCGTCGCCGTGGTCGACGACGTCGCGACCGCGGCCCGCGACGCCGCCCGGCCCGCGCTGGAGTGGATCGGGGACCCGGACTGGGACGTGCACATCGCGCCGCTGCCGTTCGCCGACGAGTTCCGCGCGCTGCGGGCGTCGTCCGGCACCCGTGAGGCGTTCGCCGCGGCGATGCCCGACGCGTGGGTCGACCAGCTCGCCGTCGTCGGCACGGTGGACGACACCCGACGCCGGATCGGCCAGCTGCACGACGCGGGTGTCACGACGACGGTCCTGATGCCGGTCGGCGCGGACCCGCTGGGCGCCCTGGAGGACCTGGCCAGGGTGCTCTAGCGGCAGCAGCTGTGGGAGGAGACGCCCGGCCGCGTCCACTGCGCGACCGGCCGGCCGTCGCGACGCCACCAGCTCCCCGTCGGGTCCTGCGGCCAGCCCTCGGGTGAGTCCTCCCACTCCTCCTGCCGGCCGTACACCGTCAGGTCGAGGAGCTGGAGGGCGGGCATCATCACCTCGACTCCGCGACCGTCCGTCTCGAAGGTCTGGAAGACGCGGTCGCCGACGCGCAGGTACGCGTTGAGCCACCCGTCGGAGATGCCGGGGGAGTCGACGCCGTCGAGGGAGTACCAGGGCGCGGTGTAGCCCATGAGCTCGCGGAACGGCGCGAACTCGTCGTACGGCCCCTCGCACCAGATCGCGAACGTGACTCCGCGTGCTTCGAGGTAGCTGGCGTCCTGGAAGTTCCAGACCGTCGCCGTGCAGCCCTGGCACTGGTCCGCGAACCCCTTGCCGCGGTGCCACATGTGCTTGCAGGTGATCAGCTGGTCGCGGCCTTCGAACATGTCCCGTACCGCGACGGGTCCGTCCGGGCCGAGCAGCTCGACGTCGCCGTCGATCTCCACCATCGGCTGGCGACGACGGTCGGCGGCCAGAGCGCTGCCCGCGCGGGTGTGAGCCTTCTCGCGGACCAGCAGCGCGTCGCGCGCACGCTGCCAGGTGGTGCGGTCGACGATCTCGGGGGTGGCGGTCACGGGGTCTTCCCGGTCAGGGTGGTCGGTCTCTGTACCGACGAGCCAGGTCGGAAACGTCATCGATGGAGCGGGCATGGATCTCGAGGTGCACCGGCGTGAGCTGCGGGCGCACGGCTACCGGCTGACGGGCAACGTCGCGGACGCGGACGACCTGGTCCAGGAGACGTTCCTGCGCGCCTGGCGATCACGCGACGCGTTCGACGGCCGCGCGTCGACACGGACGTGGCTCTACCGGATCGCGACGAACGTCTTCCTCGACACCCGCAAGGCGGCGGAGCGTCGGACGGTCCCGGTCGGCGACGTCCTGGAGTGGAGCACCGAGATCGGCCCGTTCCCCGACGACGAGGCCGCCGCCGACGAGCTGGTCGAGCTCGCGCTGATCGCCGCCCTCATGCACCTGCCGCCCCGGCAGCGCGCCGCGTTCGTGCTCCGTGACGTCAGCGGCTGGACCCCCGCCGAGATCGCCGACGCCCTCGACGTCGCCGTGCCCGCCGCGAACAGCCTGGTCCAGCGCGCGCGGGACACGATCCGTCGGCACGCACCCGCGAGCCGGGACGACTGGCGGCGCCCGGCACTGACCGCGCAGGACGAGGAGATCCTGCGCCGGTACGCGGCTGCGTCCGGCGCCGAGGCGTTCCGGATGCTGCTCGCCGACGACGTCCGGATCACCATGCCGCCCGACGCCCCCGTGGAGGGTCGCAACACCGTGGCCGAGTTCCTCGCCCGCCCGCTGGACTGGCGCACCGTCCTGTCGAGCGCCAACGGCCGACCCGCCCTGGTCAACTACCTGCGGGAGCCCGGCGGCGCACGCTACGAGGCGCTCGTGGTCGACGTGCTGCGCGTCGTCGACGGCCGGATCGCGGAGATCAACGCGTTCGTCGGCGCGCACCACGTCGCGGCGCTGGGCCTGCCCGGCTCGCTCGATCCCTAGGCTCTGCGCATGGCAACCGCGGTCCGGCTCATCCGATCCCCCCTGCTCAGCGACGTCGCGCAGTACGCGTACGCGGCGACGGCGGACCCGGGAGCGCGGTACGTGTTCCTGGCCGGGGCGTGCCCGCTCGCCGACGACGGGTCGACCGTCGCTCTCGGCGACTACGCCGGTCAGGCGGCCCGGTGCATCGAGACGCTCACACTGGCGCTCGCCGCCGCCGGAGCGACCATCGAGGACGTGATCAGCACGCGCGTCCTGGTCGCGTCGTCGCAGCGGGACGACCTGGGCACGGTGTGGGCCGTGGTTCGGGACGCGTTCGGCGAGCACGACGTCCCGAGCACCCTGCTCGGCGTCACCGTGCTCGGGTACGAGGACCAGCTCGTCGAGATCGAGGCCGTGGCGGCGGTCGTCGACTGAGGGTTCAGAACCCCAGAAGGTCCGCGATCTGCGACGCGACGGCCGAGGGTGGGCGGTCGACGTTGCTGACGACGAGCTCCTCCACGCCGGCCTCGACGAGCAGGACGGCGAGGACGTCGGTCCGGGCCAGGTGCCAGTCGCGCTCGGGGCCGGGCGGGTGCCGGGCGACGAGGCGGGCGTGCCGGAGGGCTGTGGGCACGTCGATCCGGACGACGCGGACGGGTTCGCCGAGGGCGTCCGCGTAGGCGTCGCGCTGCGCGGCGGTCTCGATGACCCGCGGCAGGATCAGCACGTCCAGTCCGGCGTCCTGCCAGTGCGGTCGCATCGTGCGCAGGTGGGCGGCGACGACGCGTTCGTTGAAGGGGTCGTCGGGTGGCGACGGGGTCTCGTTGGCGATGGCGTCGACGTCGACCTCACCGGCGGCGAGCCCGCGCGCGAGGAGTGCGTCCCGCAGGGCGACGGCCACCGTCGACTTGCCGGCACCGACGGTTCCCGAGAGCGCGACGACCTGCATGGCGCCCATCCTGCCGTGTAAAGAACTCTTGACACGATGTCTGGTTCGCCATACCTTCGCCATGTCAACAATTCTTTACACAGGAGACTCCGATGGACGTCCGGACCGAGACTCGCACCATGCAGGCGATCACCCAGCGCGCGTACGGCTCGTCGGACGTGCTCACGCACACGACGGTGCCGCGGCCGGTGCCGAAGGCCGACGAGGTACTCGTCGCGGTGCGCGCCTCGTCGCTGAACTTCGCCGACGTCGCCATGGTCACCGGCCGGCCGGCGCTGATCCGGACCGTGTCCGGGCTGCGCACGCCCAAGCACCGGGTGCCGGGCAAGGACGTCGCCGGCGTGGTCGAGGCGGTCGGCGCGGACGTGACCGACCTCCGCCCCGGCGACGAGGTGTTCGGTGAGGCCGTGGCCGGCGTGTGGGCGCAGTACGTGCGCGTCCCGGCGAGGCTCGTGGCACGCAAGCCGGCGAACCTGACGTTCGAGCAGGCGGCCACGCTGCCGCTCGCAGCGGGTACCGCGCTCGACTGCACCGCCGGGGTCCAGCCCGGGCAGAAGGTGCTGGTCAACGGCGCGTCCGGCGGGGTCGGCACGTTCTGCGTGCAGATGGCCACGGCGCTCGGGGCCGAGGTGACCGGGGTGTGCAGCGGCCGCAACGTCGAGCTGGTCCGCGGGGTCGGGGCCGACCACGTCGTCGACTACGAGCGCTCCGACTTCACCAGCGACGGCACCCGGTACGACCTGATCATCGACCTCGTCGGCAACCGCAGCCTCTCGGCCTACCGGCGGGCGCTGGCCCCGCACGGCACGCTGCACCTGTCCGGTGGCGGCGGTGGCTCGATCATCGGGCCGATGGCTCGGCTGGCGCAGGCGCTCGTCGTGAACCTCTTCGTGGCGCACCACCTGAGGCCGGTGTTCGCCACCCCGAGCCGGGCCAAGCTCGACCGGCTGCGCGAGCTCGCCGAGGCCGGGTCGCTCACGCCCGCGATCGAGCGGACCTACCCTCTGAGCGACGCCCCGGAGGCCGTGCGCCGGCTGATCGCCGAGCACGCCCGCGGCAAGACCGTCCTGACCGTCGCCGAGGAGCGCTGATGTCGTACGAGGAACGCAACGTCTGGGTGATGTTCGTCGTCTCCGTGCTCGCGTACGCGGTGTACGTCGTGGTCGTGCTGACGCGGGCACAGGACGTGCCGCTCACCGAGGTCGCGTACGTCGGGCCGCTCCTGTGGTCCATCGGCGGCGCCATCGTCGTCTCCATCCTCGCCTCCATCGCCGTCGGGCTGGCGAACCGGCGCGACGGGCACATGACGGACCAGCGCGACAAGGAGATCAACCGGGTGGGCGAGCGCACGGGCCAGTCGTTCGTCGTCATCGGCGCCCTCGCCGCGATGGTCCTGGCACTGCTCGAGGTGGACTGGTTCTGGATCGCCAACGTGATCTACCTCTGCTTCGTCCTCTCGGCGATCCTCTCCTCCATGACCAAGCTGGCGGCCTACCGGCAGGACTTCTCCACGTGGTGAAGCCTCCGACACGCGTCACCAACTCCATCCGCACGCTGCGCTTCACCCACGGCGAGATGACGCAGGCCGACCTGGCCGAACGCATCGGCGTCACCCGCCAGACCGTCATCGCGATCGAGCAGGGGCGCTACTCCCCGTCGCTCGAGATGGCCTTCCAGATCGCCCGCGTGTTCGACGTCCCGCTCGACGACGTCTTCCAGTACCCGGGCTGACCCTCGCACCTCCCGCACGAGACCAGCAGGTCTCGCGATCCGTCATGCCCGAAGGAGCCTCCGATGAACGCACGCCTGGCTGGACTGCTGTACCTCGTCGTCGCCGTCTGCGGCGGCTTCGCCGAGCTCGCCGTCCGATCGACGATCGCGGCGGCCAATGACATCCCCGGCGCGCTCCGCGACGGCGCCGAGCTCATGAAGGTCGCCTTCGCCGCCGACCTGGTCGCCTTCACCTGCTTCCTGCTGGTCGGCATCGCCCTGTACGGCCTGTTCGAGCACGTCCACCGCACGGCCGCCGTCGCCATGCTCACCATGAACGCGGTCAGCGTGGCTCTGCAGAGCGCGAACCTGGTCAACCACGCGGGGGCGKCGTTCGCGGCGCAGCGGGGAGCCGACGATCTCGCCGTGCTGTTCCTGGACCTGCACGGCGTCGGGTACCTGGTCGCGCAGGTGTTCTTCGGCGGCTGGCTGATCCCGCTCGGCTACCTGGTGGTGCGGTCCGGGATGGTCCCCGCCCTGTTCGGGTACGCGCTCGTGATCGGTGGGGTCGGCTACCTGGTCGGCCTCAGCGTCGAGCTGGTCGCGCCCGGAGCAGAGTCCGTGATCCTGGCCCTGGGCCTGCTGGGTGGGCTCTCCGAGATCGCGTTCCTGGGGTGGTTGCTGGTGCGGGGCGTCCGCACGCCCGTCGCCGCGCCCTAGTGTGGCGATGTGTCCGACGCCACAGTGAGCCTGCTGGTGCTTGGCGGCTGCGTCGGTCTCTTCATCTGGAACCGGCTCAGCGTCGGGGTGGTCGCGATCCTCACCGCGCTGACCCTGTACGCGACCGGCCTGATCACGGCGAACGAGGCCGTCGCGGGGTTCGGTGACCCGGTCGTCGTGTTCATCGCGTCCCTGTTCGTGCTCAGCGAGGGCCTCGAGTCGTCGGGGGTCACCGCCTGGGCCGGGCAGCAGCTGATCGCCCGCGCAGGGACGGCGCGCAACCGGCTGCTGATCGCGCTCATGGGCCTGTCGGCGGTCATGGCGGCGCTCGTCACCCCCAACGGCGCGGCGGCCGCGCTGCTCCCGGTGGTGGTGCTGGCGTCACGACGGTCGAAGCAGTCGACGTCGCAGATGCTCATGCCGCTCGCGTTCGCCGCGAGCGCCGGTGCGCTCCTGGTGCTCAGCGGCAGCACGGTCAACGTCATCGTGTCCGACGCCCTGTTCGAGGCCACCGGGGAGCGGTTCGGGTTCTTCGAGTTCGGGCTGATCGGCCTGCCGCTGGTGCTGGTGACCATCGCGGTCTCGGTCCTCGTCGGCCGCCGGCTCCTGCCCGACCGGTCACCGACGTCCCTGCCCGCCGACTACTCCGCGCACGTCGACACGCTGGTCGAGCACTACAGCCTGGACGTGGGCTTCTTCCGGCTCGCGGTCCAGCCGGGGTCCGACGTCGTCGGCAGCCGCCGGGAGCAGGTGTCCGTACCGGACGGTGTCGTGCTCATCGGCGTGCAGCGGTCCACCGGCGCTCCGGCGGCCGAGGACGACCTGCTCGCCGTCGGTGACGTCGTCGTGGTGACGGGCGAGAGCGACGGCATCACTTCGCTCGTCAAGCGGCACGGGTTCGCGGTCGCGACGACGCCGCTGACCCGGGGGACGCGCGAGGCGCTGCTCGGCCGCGAGGTCGGCGTCGCGGAGCTGGTCGTCCGCCCGCGCTCGCGGGTGATCGGCGAGACCGTGTTCGCGGGTCTGGTCCGGTCCGGGGTCACCGTGCTCGGCGTCCGGCGCCTCGGCAAGGACCGCGGCGGCGACCACCTGGTGCTGGCCGAGGGGGACTCGCTCCTGGTGCACGGGCCGTGGTCGTACGTCGAGGCCTTCGCGGCCGACGACGACGTGCTCATCGTCGACAGCCCCGAGCTGGTCCGCCGGCAGACCGTCGCGCTCGGGCCGACGGCGTGGCGCGCGATCGCGGTGCTCGTCGGGACGGTCGCACTGCTGGCCACCGGGGCGGTCCCGCCCGCGATCGCCGGGCTGGCCGGCGCGACGGCGATGGTCATGACCGGGGTCGTCGGTGTCCCGCAGGCCTACCGGGCCGTGTCCTGGCAGACCGTGGTGCTGGTCGGCGGCCTCATCCCGCTCTCGGTCGCGATCGCCTCGTCCGGTGCCGCGGACCTGGTCGCCGGCTGGCTGGTCGGCATCGTCGGCGACGGCAGCCCGCAGGTGGTCCTCGCCGCGATCTTCGTGCTCACCGTGCTGCTCGGTCAGGTGGTCAGCAACACCGCGACCGTGCTCATCGTCGCGCCCATCGCGGTCGCCATGGGCAACGAGTCCGGGGTCGCGCTCGCCCCCGTGCTCATGCTCGTCGCGGTCGCCGGGGCCGCGTCGTTCCTGACCCCGATCGCCACCCCGGCCAACATGATGGTCATGGGGGCGGGCGGCTACCGGTTCTCCGACTACTGGAAGCTCGGCCTGGCGACCACGGTGGCGTGGTTCGTCGTCGCGGTCCTGCTCATCCCCGTCATCTGGCCCACGTAAGGAGCTCGATCATGCCGTTCGACCCGATCCCGTCCCGCGCCCGGTTCGAGGAGCTGTCCGTCCGGGTCGCCGCACCCGGCGCCGGCGCCGGCCGTGCCCTCGGGCTCGCCGTGACCGCCACCGGCGCGGTCCCGTCCGGGGTGCCGCTGGACCGCGCGGCGCTCACCGAGTGGGGCTTCCGCGGAGCCGTGGGGGAGACGCTGATCCTGCCGCGCGAGGGTGGCGCGGTCGTCGTGACCGGCGTCGGCGACGAGCCGTCGGTGGCGGCCCTGCGCGACGCCGCCGCGGCGTTCGCCCGGGCGGCAGGGCGCGACGACGTCCTCACCACCGACCTCGCTGGCGCCGGGGCCTCCGTCGAGAACGCCGCCCAGGCGGTCGTCGAGGGCATCCTGCTCGGCCGGTACCGCTACGACGCGCTCCGGTCGGACCCGTCCACGGTCGCCGTCCGGGAGATCGTGCTCCTGGTGGACGACGCGTCGGCCGACGACGCCCGCCGCGGAGCCGACCGGGGTGTCGTGATCGCCCGCGCCGCGTCGCTGTCCCGGGACCTGGCCAGCACCCCTGCCGGGCACCTCACCGCCCCCGACCTGGCCGACGTCGCCGTCTGGCTCGCCGGCGAGCACGGGCTCGACATCGAGGTGTTCGACGAGGAGGCCCTGATCGAGCTGGGCTGCGGCGGGCTGCTCGGCGTGAACGCGGGGTCGGTGGTGGAGCCGCGCATGATCGTGATCCGGTACGTGCCGTCCACAGAGCCGACCGGGCATCTCGGCTTCGTCGGCAAGGGCATCACCTACGACTCCGGCGGCATCAGCCTCAAGCCGTCCAACGCGATGCACGCGGCCATGAAGATGGACATGAGCGGTGCGGGAGCGGTGCTCGCGGCGATGACTGCGCTCGCGGACCTCGACGTCCCGGTGGCGGTCAGCGCCTACCTGGCCTGTACGGACAACATGCCGTCGGGCTCGGCCACCAAGCTCGGGGACGTCCTGGTGTCGAGGAGCGGCCGGACCATCGAGGTGGTGAACACCGATGCCGAGGGCCGCCTGGTGATGGCGGACGCGATCGCCCTGGCGAAGGAGGACGGCGTCGACGCCATCGTCGACATCGCCACGCTCACGGGGGCCGCCCTGGCCGCGCTCGGCATGCTGACCGCGGCCGTGATCGGCAACGACGACGGTCTGCTCGACCTGGTCGAGGCGGCGGCGGAGCGTACCGATGAGCAGGTCTGGCGGCTGCCGCTCGACCGGCGGTACCGCAAGCAGCTGGACTCCGAGGTCGCGGACATCAAGAACCTCGGCGGCGAGTACGCCGGGGCGATCACCGCGGCGCTGTTCCTGGCCGAGTGGGTCGAGGACACCCCGTGGGCCCACCTGGACATCGCCGGGACGATGCGGTCCGACGCCGACGACGCGTGGCGGACGAAGGGTGCGACCGGCTTCGGCGCGCGCCTGCTGCTGGAGGTCGCGTCCACGTTCAGCGCGACGCGGTGACGTCGCAGTGAACGAGCGGCGCGCGCTGCACGAGTCCATCGGGGGAGCCGCCGTCCTCGGCACGCTCGCGGTGGCCTGGGGCATCGCCGCCCAGTCGCGCGTGCTGCTGTTCGACGGCGCCTTCATCCTGCTCGGCATCGTGCTGTCCGCGCTGTCGCTCATGGCGTCCCGCGCCGCGGCCGACGTGCCGAGCGCGCGGTTCCCGTTCGGCAAGGCGGCCGTCACGCCGCTGGCGATCGCGGTGCAGGGCGTGGCGCTGCTGGGCACGCTGCTCTACGCCGCGGTCGACGCCGTCGCGGTCATCACGGCCGGCGGCGCCGACGTCGAGCCCGGCACCGTCCTCGCGTACGGGCTGATCACGATGACCTGCTCGTACGCGGTCGCCCGCTGGCTGACCCACCGTGCGCCGGCCTCGGAGCTCGTGGCCGCGGAGGTCGCCCAGTGGCGGGCGGGGGCCCTGCTGAGCCTGGTGTTCGCCGTCGGCGGGGGACTGGCGCTGGCGCTCTCGGACGTCGGCGACGTCGTCCGGTACGTCGACCCGGTCCTCGTGCTGGTGGCCTGCCTGGTGCTGCTGCCGATCCCGCTGCGGCTGCTCCGGGCCGCGGGTCTGGAGCTGCTGGAGGCGGAACCGCCCGCCGAGGTTCGCGCGGTGCTGGCGGAGGCCGTGACGTCCGTGCGGGAGGAGTTCGGCCTGGACGAGCCGTTCGTCCGCTCCACCAAGCTCGGCAGCCGCCTCTACGTCGAGGTCGACTTCGTGGTGCCGGCGGGGGCGTGGGACGTGACGGGCGAGGATCGCGTCCGACGTGCGCTCATCGGCCACCTGGAACCGCTCGGGTACGACCTGTGGGCCAACGTCGAGCTGACGAGCGACCCGGAGCTCGCCCGGTGAGACGCACTCGACCGCCCACGGGGACCGTGGACGGTGGAGGCTTGCTGAGCGGGAGCCCGGTCAGCTGATCTTGCGGCGGTACGTGCGCATCGCGAAGACGTACGCGACGACGAGGATGCCGACGCACCAGGCCAGCGCGACCCAGATGTCGTTGCCCACCGGGGTCCCGGCGAACAGGTCCTGGATCGTGTTGACGATCGAGGTCACCGGCTGGTTCTCCGCGAACCAGCGCACCGGACCGGACATCGTCTCCGTGGGGACGAAGGCCGAGCTGATGAACGGCAGGAAGATCAGCGGGTAGGAGAACCCCGCGGCGCCGTCGACGGACTTCGCCGAGAGGCCGGCGATGACGGCCACCCAGGTGAGCGCCAGCGTGAACAGGGTCAGGATCCCGGCGACGGCGAGCCACGCCCCGATCCCGGCCGAGGTGCGGAAGCCCATGAGCAGGCCGACGACGATGATGATCGCGATCGTGATCCCGTTGGACGCCAGCGACGTCAGCACGTGGGCCCACAGCACGGACGGCCGGGAGATCGGCATCGAGTGGAACCGTTCGAAGATGCCGCTCTGCAGGTCGGTGAACAGCCGCACGGCCGTGTAGGCGATGCCCGACGCGATCGCGATCAGCAGGATCCCCGGCAGCAGGTAGTTGACGTAGTTCTCGGTACCCGACTGGATCGCCCCGCCGAACACGTAGACGAAGAGGAGCATCAGGGCGATCGGCGTGACCGCGGTCGTGATGATCGTGTCCACGCTGCGGGTGATGTGCCGCAGCGAGCGGCCGGTCAGGTCGGCGGTGTCGCTCAAGAAGTGCGTGGTGGTCATGACAGGTCCTCACTCAGCTCGTTGGTGGTGCTGCCGGTGCCGACGAGCGCGAGGAAGATCTCCTCCAGCGTCGGCTGCTTCTCGACGTACTCGACGGTCGCCGGGGGGAGGAGCGCCTTGAGCTCCCCGAGGGTGCCGTTCGCGATGATGCGGCCCTGGTGCAGGATCGCGATCCGGTCCGCCAGCTGCTCCGCCTCGTCCAGGTACTGCGTGGTCAGCAGGACGGTGGTGCCCTGCGCCGCCAGCTCCTTGATGACCCGCCACACCTCGATGCGCGCCTCGGGGTCGAGGCCGGTGGTCGGCTCGTCGAGGAAGAGCACCTTCGGCTGCCCGATGAGGCTCATCGCGATGTCGAGCCGACGACGCATGCCGCCGGAGTAGGTCGCCACCCGGCGCGAGCCCGCCTCGGTGAGGCTGAAGCGCGCGAGGAGGTCGTCGGCGATCTGGTCGGTGTTCTTCAGGTGCCGCAGCCTGGCCACCAGCACGAGGTTCTCCTTGCCGGAGAGGATCTCGTCGACCGCGGCGAACTGCCCGGTCAGGCTGATGGACTCCCGGACCTGGAGCGGGTCCTTCGCGACGTCCGACCCGACGACGGTGGCCGTGCCGGCGTCCGGCTTCAGCAGCGTCGACAGGATCCGGACCATCGTGGTCTTCCCGGCCCCGTTGGACCCGAGGAGGGCGAAGATGCTGCCGGGTGCGACCTCGAAGTCGACGCCGCGCAGGACGTGCAGGTCCTTGTAGGACTTCTCGATGCCCTGCGCACGGATGGCAGGTGCGGTGGTGGTCGACATGGTTGTTCCCTCTCTCATCGGGCGGCGCGCTGGACGGTGATGTTGCCTGCCTGGGTGCGGGCTCGGACGGCGACGGACTGCTCGGACTCGTCGGGGGCACGGTTGCCCTCGAGCTGGTTGCGGACGTGCCCGCTCTTCGAGGACAGGTCGAGCCAGGCGGGGACGCCGTCCCGCACGCCGAGGGTGATCTGGCCGTAGCCGCTCTCGACCTGGACGGACCCGGCCGAGATCTCGTGCAGCGAGATGCTGCCGTAGGAGGTCTTCGTCGTGACCGAGCCGAGCGCCCTGGTGATCTCCAGGTCCCCGTAGGAGAGCCGGGCGTCGACGTCCGCGCCGGACTCGCCGATCTGCACGGACCCGTGCGACGCCTTGAGGACGGCGTCACCGGTGACCGTGCCGATGCGGATCTGCCCGTGGTCGGCGGTGATCTCGAGCGAGCCGTCTGCCGTGCCGACGGTCGCGTTGCCGTGCCCGGCGCGCAGCCACAGGTCGCCGGTGGACTCGACGTCGACCGGTCCCATGGAGCACTTGATCCGGGTGGCGCCGAGGCGTCCGACGGTGCGGACGCCGCCCATCGAGCCCTCGGCGGTGAGCCGCGACCCGGCGGGCACCTCGATGCGCACGTCGACCGACTCGCTCGGGCCGATGAAGCTGAAGCGCGGCTTCGGACCGGTGATCGTGAGCACCCCGGCGGCGAAGTCGACCGTGGTCTCCTCGGCGCCCCGGCGGTCGACCGCCTTCGAGGGGTTGGTCGGCGAGACGGTCACGACGGTGTCGGTGCGGTCGCCCGCGATGACCTCGATCGCGCCCACCGGCAGGTGGATGGCGACGTCGATCGGGGTGGGCGTGGTGAATGTGGGCATGGCGATGCCTGCCTTCCTCGGGGTGTGCTTGTCCGGCCCCGCGGGTCCGCGTGGCTGGTGGTGCGTGTGGGCTGGGGTCTAGCGGGCCCAGCCGGCGAAGCTGTCGCCGGTGCGCAGGTTCCGCTGCGCAGATCGTCGTTGCTTGGGCTGGAGTGCGGCGGCGACCGCCCGCACCAGCCACGTGTTGACGGACAGGCCGTCCGCGACCGCCGCCTCGTCGACCTTCGCCTTGAGGGCGTCCGGCAAACGGAGGGTGGTGCGCGAGGTGCTCACGTCGTCGAGGTCCACCGAGGTGGCGGGCTCGTCGTCGCTGTCGCTGTCGGTGCTCGCCTGGGTGACCACGAACTCGACCTCACGGCCGCGCAGCCGCAGGTCGACCGAGCCGGGTGCCAGGTCGCGGGTGATCTCCCCGGCTGCGGCCGAGAGGACGTCGAGCAGCACGAGCCGCGCCGCGGAGTCGAGGCCGGCGACCAGCCGTTCGGCCACCGCGCGGGTGTCGTCCGTACCGTTCTCGGCGGACTCCAGCAGCTGGCGCTGCAGGTCGTTGACGTACTGTCCCAGGTCCATGGCACCAGCATGACACCACCGTGGTGTCAGGTCAAGCACTTGTGGTGTCAGATTGCGTCGAAGTGGTGTCACGCACCGAATACGCAGGTCAGGAGCCTGGTGGCCCACTCGTTATGCCCCAGTGGTACGGTCGCGCCATGAGTGGGACATTTGCTGCGGTGATGGGAGACCGAGGACGCCTCGTGGTGCCGGCGGACCTCAGGGCTCATCTCGGTCTCGACGAGGGGACCGCGGTCATCCTGGTCGAGACGGCCGGCGGCGTGGTCCTGATGACCCGTGACCAGGCGAGGCGGTCGATCGCGCGCCAGCTCGCGGGCGCCGACCTCGTCACCCAGCTGCTGGAGGACCGACGCCGGGACGCCGCCCGMGAGGACCAGGCGTGACCGCTGTGCTGGACGCCTCGGCGCTGCTCGCCTTCCTGCAGGACGAGAACGGGTCCGCGGTGGTCGAGCAGCAGCTCGAGGCGGGTGCCCAGTGCTCCGCGGTCACCTGGTCCGAGGTCGTCCAGAAGCTGCGCGCGCGGGGCGCCGACTGGGGCGTCGCGCATGCGGTGCTCAGCAGCTACGGCTTGCGGATCGTCGACGCGACCGGTGAGGACGCGGTCTGGGCAGCCCAGCGGTGGACGTCGGGCGAGGGGCTCTCGATCGCGGACCGCTTCTGCCTCGCCCTCGGTGCGCGCACCGGCGAGGTCGTCCTCACGGCCGACGCGGCCTGGGGCTCGTCGGCCGCCGTGCGACAGATCCGCTGAGGTCACCCGGTCGGACGGGCCAGAGCCGCCGCGCGTGCCGGTAGCGTCCCGTCGCATGGCGCAGCGCAGCGAGATGGCGGAGGTCGAGCTCGTCGAGCACGACGCCGACCTCGTCGCGCCCGTCGACCACGTGGACCGCGCCCGTGGTGTCGTCCGCGACCGGGCGCAGGGCGTCCTCGGCTGGGTCGGCCGGCACCGGGCGCTCACGCTCGCGACCGTCGTCGTCACCGCCGTCGCGGTCGCCGTCCCGGCCACGCTGTCGCTCCGGGCGGAGCGCGCGCGGGTCGACGCCCTCGCGACGCAGCCAGGCATCCTCGCGCCGTTGGACTCCGCACCCGGGGTGGTGTGGACGTCCCCGGCGACACCCGGCAACTACGCGTTGGCCCTCTCCGACCACGCCTGGATCCGCGACGACGTCCTGATCGTGTGGGAGCAGACGGGCGACTCGACGAGCTCGCTGCGCGCGGTCGAGATGGGCACCGGGAACGAGCTCTGGACGGCGCCCCTCACCAGCGTCCCGGACCTCGGGGACGCGATGAACCGCTCCACGGACGACCCGACGACCTGCTCGGCACCCGCCGCCGCCGCGGGTCAGGGTGTGGTGGTCTGCGTGGTCGCCGACTCGTGGCAGCTCACCCCGTCCGCCGACGACACGCAGCCGGACCTCGTCGAGCCCGCCGCGGTGCGACTGCAGACGTTCGACGCCACGACCGGCGAGACGCTGCTGGACCGACCCCTCGGGAAGCGGGCGTCCTTCGTCGGCGTCGGCACGGACGCGGTCGTCGCGGCGGCTCCGGAGTCCGGCGCCGGTGCCGCGCGTGTGGTCCGGCTCGACCCGTCGACGGGGAGCGAACGGTGGGCGGTCGACCTTCCGCGCCCGGTCGACGGAGCCGGGTGGGAGTACCCCGCCGTGCAGCGGTTCGGCGACGAGATCGGCGTGGGCTGGCTCGGGACCACGGCGCTGTTCACCGGCGACGGTGCGGCAGCGGGGGTGCTCGACACCGACTACGTGTGGCAGGCCCGGGGGCACCGCGTCACGGTCGGCGGTGGATCGACCGCTCTGCTGCGCGACCTCGACACCGGCCGCGTCATCGACCTCGGCGACGCCTACCCGCCGTGGATCGACACCGACGACGGGTCCGAGCCCGACCTGCTGCTGCTGCAGTCCGCGGACCGTCTCTCGGCGCGCGATCTCGCGACCGGGCACCTGGCGTGGCGGGTCGACTGGCCGGCGGAGCCGACGCTGAACCTCGTCGTCGTCGACGGCATGCTCGCACGCCAGGCCGACGACGGGCTGACGGTCCTCGACCTCGGCACCGGCAAGCAGCTCTGGAGCTGGTCGGTGTCCGCGTACGGCCAGAGCATGGTCACCGACGGTCGCCGCCTGTTCGTGATCGAGTCCCTCGCCGGGAGCGGGCCTGTGGTCGTCGCCCACGACGCGCGCGACGGACGACGGCTCTGGGAGGCGCCCCTGCCGGTCGCCGTGCAGAGCCTGGCGGTGGTCGACCACCGGCTGTTCGGCGTCGGCATCGACGGCGTCGTCGCGTTCGAGGCCGCTAGGTGAGGTAGATCGACGCCCCCGGTCCGAGCGGGATGCCGAGCAGGTACCAGACGACCAGCAGCGCGGACCAGGTGATCAGGAGCACCACGGTGTACGGGAGCATCAGCGAGATCACGGACCCGACGCCGACCTTGCGGCGGTACCGCTCGGCGAAGATCACGATCAGCGCGAAGTACGGCATGAGCGGCGTGGCCACGTTCACGGGCGAGTCGCCGACGCGGTAGGCGGCCATGGCCAGGTCCGGGGAGATGCCGAGCTGGATGAACAGCGGCACGAACACGGGGGCGAAGATGGCCCACTTGGGCACGACGCCGCCGATGAAGATGTCGATGACGGCGGTCATGGCGATGAGCCCGAGGATCAGCCAGACGGTGCTGAGGTTGGCGGCCTCGAGGGTGTCGGCCATGTTCACGGCGGCGATCGTGCCGAGGTTCGAGTAGTTGAAGTACGCGATGAACTGGCTGATCACCAGCAGCAGGAAGATCAGGCCGGAGAGGCCGGCGATGGTCTTGGTCATCGGGTTGATGACGTCCATCGAGCCGTTGATCGTGCCGGCGCCCTTGCCGTAGCAGAGCCCCATCACGAAGAAGTACACGAGGATCAGGAAGATGATCGAGTTCAGCAGCGGGGAGTCCTCGATCAGGCTGCCGGTCTCGGGGTTGCGGAGCAGGGCGTTCGGCGGCAGCGAGAGCGCGAGGACGACGGCCGTGGTGCCGAGGAAGCCCCAGAACGCCCACCGCAGACCGTTCTTCTCCTCGGCGGTGAGCTCGCCCGACGGGGCCTCGTCGGCCACGTCGGAAGGTCCCTCCGACGGGTGGTAGGCGCCCAGACGCGGCTCGACGAACTTCTCCGTGAGCAGGGTGACGACGACGGTGACGAGCAGCGTCGAGACGATCCCGAAGTACAGGTTGCCGGTGATCGACACGTGGTTGGCGGGGTCGGCGATGGCCTCGTTGGTGATCTCCGCGAGCATCCCGTCGACCGGGGTGATGAGGATGTTCACCGCGAACCCGCCGCCGACCCCGGCGAACGCGGCCGCGAGACCGGCCAGCGGGTGGCGGCCCAGGGACAGGAACACCGCGGCGGCCAGCGGGATGAGCACCAGGTACCCGGCGTCGGTGGCGATCGAGGACAGCACGCCCAGCAGCACGATGATGAACGTGATGGCCCGCGGTGGGGCGATCTTGACCAGCCGCTTGATGAACGAGGAGATCAGGCCGACCTCCTCGGCCATGCCCACGCCGATCATCGCGACGACGATGACGCCGACCACGCCGAAGTTGTTGAAGTTGGCGACCGGCGACGTGAACACGAACCGCAGGCCGTCGGCGTCGAGAAGGCTCTGCGCGGCCACCGTGACGGTGATCGGCTCCTCGGCCCCGATCTGCGCCTGCTCGAACGTGACGGTGCTCCCGGCCGCCTGGAACACCGCCGAGAGCACCATGATGAACGCGATGAGGATCAGGAAGATGATCACCGGGTGCGGGACCTTGTTCCCCGCCACCTCGATCCCGTCGAGCACCTTTTGAAGGACGGACCTGCGGGGCGCTACCTCGACCTGGCTCATCTGGGCTCCTCGTCCTGAAACCGCTACCAGGCCGACGCTAGTGCTGCACCCGACATCTCGGACCCCTCCGTGATGGGATGTCGCCATGAAGCAGCCCGTCTACGCACCCGGCCAGCCCGGATGGATCCGCACGCTCGGGGGCACCGGCCTGGAGGTCTCCGCCGTCTGTCTGGGCGGGGGGCCGCTCGGCAGCATGCCCGCGCTCTTCGGCCGGGACGTCTCCGCCGACGAGGGCGTCGCGACGGTCCTGGCCGCGCTCGACAGCCCGATCCGCTTCATCGACACCTCCAACGCGTACAGCGAGGGCGAGAGCGAGCGCCGCATCGGTGCCGCCCTCGTCGAGGCGGGCGGGGTGCCCGAGGGTGTGGTCATCGCCACGAAGGTCGACCCGGCGGGACGCGACTACTCCGCCGACCGCGTGCGCGCGTCGGTCGCGGAGAGCCGTGCGCGGCTGGGGATCGACACGCTCCCGCTGGTGCACCTGCACGACCCGGAGTCGTTCGACTTCGCGGAGATGTCCGCACCGGGCGGCCCGGTGGAGGCGCTCGTGCAGCTCCGCGACGAGGGTGAGGTCGGGGCGATCGGTCTGGCCGGCGGTCGCGTGCAGGAGATCGCCAAGTACCTGGACCTCGGCGTCTTCGACGTCCTGCTCGTGCACAACCGCTGGACGCTGGTGGACCGGAGCGCCGGCGCGCTGCTCGACGAGGCCGTCCGGCAGGAGATGGGGATCCTCAACGCGGCGGTGTACGGCGGCGGGATCCTGGCGTTCCAGGCCGGCGGGCCGACCAGCTACGGCTACCGGCCGGCACCGCCCGAGACGCTCCAGGCGGTCGAGGCGATGCGCCGGGTCTGCTCGGACTTCCACACGGACCTCGGCACCGCCGCGCTGCAGTTCTCGCTCCGGGACCCGCGGATCGCGTCGACCATCGTCGGCATGAGCCGCCCCGGCCGCGTCGCCCGCACGCTCGACCTGGCGTCCGAGCCGCTGCCGGACGCCCTGTGGCCCGCGCTGGAGGCGCTCGTCCCGCCGCCGCACGTGTGGCTCGACGCGGAGTGACTGCTCGTAGCGTCCGAGGAAGTGGTCGGTCCGGCAACCAGATGCTCGGACGTCCCGTGGGCCGAAGGCGGGATAGCGTCGCGGGATGAGTCGCGTCGTCGTCACCGGTGGGTCAGGCAAGCTCGGGCGTGCGGTCGTGGAGGACCTCGCGACGCACGGCTACGACGTCGTGAACGTCGACACTGCCCTGCCGCCCGCCGGGCAGAAGGCTGTGTTCAGCCGCGTCGACCTCACCGATCTGGGTGAGGTGACCGAGGCGCTGACCGGCATCGACGACCGGTACGACGGCGTCGACGCGGTGGTCCACCTGGCGGCCATCCCGGCGCCGGGCCTGCGCCCGAGCGGCGCGACGTTCGCCAACAACGTCGTCGCCACCCACCACGTGTTCAGCGCCGCCCGCCGCGCGGGCATCAGGAACGTCGTCTGGGCGTCGAGCGAGACCGTCCTCGGGCTGCCGTTCGAGACGCCCCCGCCCTACGTCCCGGTCGACGAGGAGTACGCCGTCCGGCCGGAGAGCACCTACTCGCTGGGCAAGGCCGTCGAGGAGGAGATGGCCCGGCACTTCACGCGCTGGGACCCGTCGCTCAAGCTCATCGGGCTGCGGTTCTCCAACGTCATGGAGGTCGCCGACTACGCCGCGTTCCCGTCGTTCGCCGACGACCCCCGCAGCCGGATCTGGAACCTGTGGGGCTACATCGACGCCCGCGACGGCGCCCTCGCGGTCCGGCTCGCGCTCGAGAGCGACCTGACCGGGTTCGAGGCGTTCATCGTCGCGTCGCCCGACACCGTGCTGGAACGGCCGTCCGCCGAGCTCGTCGCCGAGCACTTCCCCGACGTCCCCGTCCGTCGCCCGATCGAGGGCCGCGAGACGCTCCTGTCCATCGACAAGGCCCGCCGCCTGCTCGGCTACGACCCGCAGCACACCTGGCGCGACGAGGTCTGAGGGGCAGGTCCGTCAAGCGGGCGGCGCCCATCGTCTCTGCCGGTCTGCTTCCGCCGCGAGGGCGGCAGGCCAGGTGGCCACGAAAGCAGTCGAGGCGGGATCCCAGACGGCCGCGTGCTCCACGAACGAGACGGCGACAGCGTTGACGAGGTAGTCGTCGCCAGTCCGGAGGGCGTCGTCGACAATCGTGAGGAGCTGCCCGAGAGTGGCTGTGTCGCGAGTCCTGAACAAGTCCTCGGCGAGGCGCTCCAGGTCGGCCATGAGCAGCTGGCACAGCAGTTCGCCGTAGTCGGCCATGTGCTCGTCGACGATCGCGGCGACGCCGGGGACGTCCCTGACCGCGCGGACGAAGCCGTCCTTGCTCATCGGTGCATCGCTCTGATCGCTCACCAGGGCATGGTGACACCGCTCGGCGTCATCAGCGCTGCTCAGCCGGCTGGTGCCGGCAGCGTCAGATCGCGGGACCCGGAGCGCGGAGCCACGGCCACCCCTACCCCTCTGACCAGCAACTCACCCGGCACCGGGAGTATCAGGAACCGGATCGAGGGCCCTTCTGGGGCACACCTCGATCACAGGAGCCCCTGATGAGCGCCGCTGTCCCGTTCGCCTTCCTGGTCCACCCTCGTGCGCGGATCGCCGAGGACCTGGCGCGTGCGTGGCGTCCCCTCGGCCGGCTGCCGGAGGGCCTCCTCGACTCGGCGGTGCGACGGCTGCCGCTCCCCTCGTACGACATGGCGCGCGTGCACCTGGACTCGGTGCGCGTCGGCCACGTCGTGCTCGTGCCGTTCGGTGCCAAGCACCTGCTGTCCGAGCCGCACGAGGGCCGGGCGCGCGTCGGTCGGGCGATCGACCACGCCGCCCGGCTCGGCGCGGGGGTCGTCGGGCTCGGGGCGCTCACCGCGACGGTCACCGCGGGTGGCGCGACGCTCCGGGGGCGCACCGACATCGGTGTCACCAACGGCAACGCGTACACGGCGGCGATCGTCGAGGACCAGCTGCTGGATCTGCTCGCGGACCTGACGGACCGCCGGGTCGCGGTGGTCGGTGCGACCGGGTCCGTCGGCACCACGCTGGTCCGACTGCTCGCGCAGTMCGGCTCGGTGGACTCCCTGCTGCTGGTCGCGCGCGGTCGGGCCAAGCTGGAGGCCCTCGCCGCCGAGGTGGGTCGGCGGGTGCCGACGACGACGTCGACGGACATCGACGACGTGCGCGGCTGCGACGCGGTGGTCCTGCTGACGGCGTCGGCCGACGCGCTGCTCGGTGCCGAGCACCTGGCGCCGGGCGCTCGTGTCCTGGACGCCACGCAGCCCCGGAACACGTCGCCGGACCTCGCGGCGGCCCGACCGGACGTCACGGTGGTCGACGGCGGCGTCGTCCAGGTCCCCGGCATGCACCTGCGTGGCGGTGACATCGGCCTGCCGCGCGGTCAGGCGTACGCGTGCTTTGCGGAGACGTTCCTGCTCGGGCTCGCGGGGCACGTCGGGCACTTCTCGACAGGGGTCCCGACCCTCGACCACGTCTCGCACATCCGCGGCCTGGCGGACCGGTTCGCGCAGCACGGGTTCCGCGCGGCCGCCCCCGCGAGCTTCGGCCGGCCGCTGGTGAGCGCGCGATGAAGCGGGTCGTGCTGCTCGGCGGCGGCTACGTGACGCTGCACGCGTACGGCGCGATCGTCCGCCGGCTGCGTGGTGAGCTGCGTCGGGGCGAGGTCGAGATCGTCGTCATCAGCGCGGACACGGTGCACAACTTCCACGGGTTCACCGGGGAGGTCGTCGCCGGGCTGCTGCCGATCGGGCTGACCCAGACGCCGCTGACGGAGGCGATGCCGAAGGCCCGCGTGCTGCACGCGCGGGTCACGCACGTCGACGTCAAGGGGAGAGCGGTCACGTTCGCAGGACCCGACGGACCAGGGGAGATCACCTACGACGCGCTCGTCGTCGGCACCGGAGGGCGCGAACCGCTCGACGCCGTCGCCGGGCTGTCCGGGCACGGGCTCACGCTGCGCGGACCGGGCGACCTGGCCGACCTGCTGCAGCGGGTGCGCGTGGTCGACGGTCCCGTGGTGGTCGTCGGCGGTGGCCTCGCCGGGGTCGAGCTCGCCGCCGCGCTCGCGGCCCGGACGGCGCAGGTCGTGCTGGTCCAGTCGGCGGACCGGGTGGTGCCCGCGCTGCACGCCGAGCACCCGCGGCTGGCCGCCCGCTGCACCGCGGAGCTCACGCGGCTCGGCGTCGACGTCCGCACCGGCGTCCGGGTCGACGCGGTCGACGACGACTCGGTGACGCTGTCCGACGGCTCCGTCGTCCCCACGCACGTCGTCCTGGCGACCACCGGCCAGCACGCGGTCGCCCTGCCCGGCCTCGACTCCCTCCCGCGCGACGACCGCGGCCGGCTGGTGACCACGCGGGACCTGCTCGTCGCACCCGACGTCTGGTCCGCGGGCGACGCCGCGTCCGTCACGCACCCGCGCAGCGGTCTGCCGGTGACGTCCAACGCGTTGTGGGCGATCAAGGCGGGCGACCAGGTGGGCCGCAACGTCGCCCGGGCGGTCCGGGGTCGGTCGGGAAAGCCGTTCCGGTACCTCGGGCTCGGTCAGGCGGCCTCGTTCGGGGTCGGTCGCGGCGTCGCGGACCTGTACGGGTTCCCGTTGACCGGGTGGGTGGCGTGGCTGATGCGGGTCGGGTTCTTCCTGCGGTTCATGCCGTCGCGCGCCCGCGCCGTGCGGGTGCCCGGGGAGCTCGTCCGGCGCTCGCGGAGCGCCCAGGCTCCGTCGCGGGTGGTCGTCCCCCGCTGAGGTGCCGCGCCTGCCGCCACCCGTGACAGGGTTGGGGCATGGCGGACACGGACGGGACGACGTTCCTCGCCCCCGGGGAGCCGGTCGACCTCGACAACTGCGCCCGGGAGCCCATCCACGTGCCGGGCAGCATCCAGCCGCGCGGGGTCTTCCTGGCCGTCACCGAGCCGGACCTGGTGGTGCGGCACGCCTCGCAGAACGTCGCCGAGCTCCTCGGGCACCCGGTCGGCGACGTCCTCGGCCACCCGCTGGAGCACGTCCTCGGGGCCGAGCCTGCCGGCGCGATCGAGCACCACGTCCGCACCTGGGGCAACCTGCGGGCGCGCAACCCGCTGGTGGTCACGGTCGGTGACGTCGAGATGGACGTGGTCCTGCACCGCATCCTCAGCGGCGAGAGCACCCTGCTCGTCGTCGAGCTGGAGCCCGCGTCGGGCCCCCGGCCGTTCTCGTTCCCGAACACGTACCAGGCGGTGCGCGGTGCGGTCGAGCAGCTCAACCACGCGCACGACCTGGCGCAGCTCTACGCGATCACCGCGCGCGAGGTCCGGGCGCTCACGGGGTTCGACCGCGTGATGATCTACCGCTTCGACGACGAGTACAACGGCGAGGTCGTCGCGGAGGCGAAGCGCCCCGACCTCAACCCGTTCCTCGGCCTGCACTACCCGGCGTCCGACATCCCGCCGCAGGCCCGCGCGCTGTACGAGCAGAACTGGGTGCGGCTCATCTCCGACGTCGGCTACACCCCGTCGCGGATCGTGCCGGGTCTCGACGAGGAGACCGGCCTGCCGCTCGACCTCACGCACTCGATCCTGCGCAGCGTCTCGCCCATCCACGTGGAGTACCTGGGCAACATGGGCGTCGCCGCGTCGATGTCGATCTCGCTGCTGCGGGACGGCCGGCTCTGGGGCCTGATCGCGTGCCATCACTACTCGGGCCCGCACGCCCCTCCGTTCGGGGTGCGGGCGGCGGCGGAGTTCCTCGGCTCCAGCCTCTCGCTGCGCCTCGTGGCGCGGGTCGAGGAGGACGAGCTGGAGGCACGCATCCACGCCGCGGAGACCCTGTCGCGGCTGCTGACGGCCGGGCGGGACCACGACCGGGCTCTGGCGTCGGCCCTCGTCGGCCGGACGTCGGTGCTCGACCTCGTCCCCGCGCAGGGCGCGCTCGTGTCCGCCGACGGCGTCGTCGACTCCGTCGGGCGGGTTCCGGCCGACCCGACGGCGCTGCTCGCGTGGGTGGCGGAGCAGGACGCCGAGGTCGTCGTCCGCGACGCGCTGGCCGAGCAGGAGCCTGCGCTCGCCGCGGCCGTCCCGGAGTTCGCGGGGGTGCTCGCGCTGCGCCTGCCGGACGGTCAGGCCGTCGTGTGGCTCCGGCACGAGGCGGTGCACGACGTGGACTGGGGCGGCGACCCGCACAACAAGGCGATCGCCACCCGTGAGGGCGACGACGTGCGGCTCAGCCCGCGCAAGTCGTTCGCGCTGTGGCGCGAGACCGTGCGCGACCGCAGCAACCCGTGGACCGAGCGCGAGGTGCGGTCCGCGGAGGAGCTGCGCGCGCGGCTGCTCGAGGTGCTCCTGGAGCGGTCGCAGCTGCAGGTCCGGGCTGCGGAGACCGTGCAGCGCAGCCTGCTGCCGTCGTCGGTCCCGGACCCCGTGGGCTGGGCCGTGCACGCGCGCTACGAGCCCGCCGCGGGTGGCCGGGTGGGCGGCGACTGGTACGACGCCCTGGAGCTCCCCGACGGCCGGCTCGCGGTGGTGGTCGGTGACGTCGCCGGGCACGGGCTGTCGGCCGCGGCGGCGATGGGGCAGATCCGCAACGCGCTGCGGGCGTACCTGCTGCGCGGCGACTCCCCGGCGCAGACCCTCGCGTCGCTCGACCACGTGGTCCGGTGGACCATGCCGTTCGAGATGGCGACCGTCGTCGTCGCCCTGGTGGACCTGGCGACGGGCGAGGTCGAGCTCTCCGTCGCGGGACACCCGAGGCCGCTGCTGCTGGAGCCCGGAGGTTCCGCCGCGCTGCTCGAGGTCCCCGTGGACCGGCCGCTCGGTGTCGGGTCCGGGGAGCCGCCGACGACCAGGCTCACCCTGCCGCCCGGCGGTGGGCTCGTGCTGTACAGCGACGGGCTCGTCGACTCCCGGGAGACGTCGTTGCGCGACGGGCTGCGGCGCCTGCGCGCCCAGTTCGACGGGTCCGACGGGAGCCCGGTCGACATCGACGAGGTCCTGCGCGAGTGCCGGGACCCCGCGTCGGTCGACGACGTCACGCTGCTCCTGGTGTGCCGGGACCGCTGACCTGAGAAGTACGACGACGGACGGTCGGGACCGCACACCGACCGCCCGCCGTCGTACGCCCGGGCCGGGGGAGGGAACCGGCCCGGGCGTCCGCGACGAGTCCTAGTTCCGGTTGATCGTGAACGTGGACGTCGTGTTCTTGATGTCCTGCGCGTTGCCGCTCATGCGCAGGTTGGTGAAGGTCACGGAACCGACCGCCGGCCCCTGACCCTGCTCGGGCATCTCGTTGACCCAGATGCCGAACCCGGACTTGGCGTCCCAGGCGTCGCCGCTCTTGCGGGCCCCCGTGATCGACACGTTGGTGAACGTGGTGTCGGTGATCGGGTTCTGCGGCTGGCTGCCCACGTAGTTCGTCTGGAACATGATTCCCGAGTAGGTCGGGTCGACGATGTCGACGTCGCTGACCCGGATGCCCTGGAACTTCTTCGACGCGGAGAACACCCAGATCGCGGGGAACGTCTGGTTGCCCCAGAAGTGGCCGCCGGCCCGCACGATCGAGATGTTCTGGAAGCTCGTCGGCGCCGCGGAGCCGAACTCGTCCATCGGGTACCCGAAGTCGAGCGAGCTGATCGTGATGCCGGAGTACACGAGCGTGTCCGCGATGTAGATGTTCCGGAACACGTTCCCGTACCCGCCGTAGACCGCGAGCCCCGCCGCACGCCACGTGACCAGCGACGTGAGGTTCTCGTAGACGTTGCCGGTCTGGCCCGTGCCGCCCGCGTCGGTGGCCGCGAACAGGGCGAACGAGTCGTCACCCGTGCCGCGCGCCTCGATGTTGGCCACCCGGTTGTTGGCGCTGCCGTTGGTCATGTTGATGCCGTCGGCGAACGTGTTCCGGATGCGCGAGTCGGTGATGGTGCTGTTGTCCATGTTGGACGCCCAGAACATGCAGATCATGTGCTCGACCCAGAGGTCGTCGACCGTCATGTTCGACACGTTGGTGAAGTCCAGGACCTTGCCGGGGCCGTCGATGCGGCTGGTGTAGTTGCCGAAGTACGCGAACCCGCGGAACTTCGAGCCGTTCGACGACGCCTCCGCGCGGAAGCCGACGTCGGTGTTCTCCTGGCCGGTCGGCGCGAAGAACCGCGTGAACCACGGGCCGGCGCCGACGATGTCGACCGCCTTGCCGTACACCTGGAACTTGCTCGACGTGCTGTAGTCACCGGTCGGCAGGTAGACGCCCTTGATCGCACCGGTGGTGTCCATCCGGGCCTTGTCGAGCGCGTCCTGGACGGCCTGGTGCGTGAAGCCGGTGGGCTGCACGTACTGCGCCGGGTTCGGGTTCGGGTCGGCCGTGGCCAGCTCGGTGTTGATGAAGTCGATCGTCACCGGCTGCGGGTTGCTGGCCGTGCGCTGCAGACGGATCGTCGCGCCGGCCGGGACCGTGGTGCCCAGCAGCGTGCTGGCCTCGTCGTAGATGTGCCGCGGTCCTCCGGAGCCGGGCTGGTTGTTGGGGTTGGTCTCGTTGCCGTAGAGCCACGCGAACCGTGACGTCAGGTCGAGGCGCTTGAGGTAGGCGCCGTTGACGAAGATGTCGATGCTCCCGGTGGCTCCCGTGCCGGCGGCGTTGTCGGGGATCGAGAAGCGCGTGACCAGCGTGTTCGTCGGGTTCTTCGTGGTCCACTCGACGTAGGAGCCGGTCGCGGACAGGGTGGCCGCCCGGCGGCCCGAGGCCTCGCCGGCGAGGTCGCCGACCGTGCGGTTGGGGCCGACGAGGACCGCTCCGCCGCCCGTGCGACCGTCCTCGGACTCGTACATGTCGAACGGCAGGCGGGCGCCGCGGCCGACGAAGATCCCGCCTGAGACCACGTTGTTCGCCTGCTTGCCGGGCACCTCGGTGGAGTCGGCGGCGACGGCGCTGGAGACGTCGTACGTGCCGTTGCCGGCCGTCCAGGTGCCCAGGTTCACCGAGGCGCTGGTCGCCCCGGCGGCGATCGCGCCGCTGACCGAGCCGGTGAGCGTCTTGACCACGGCGCCCGTCGTCGAGTCCTTGATGGTGACCGTCAGGCCGTGCGCGGCGGTCGACGTCGCGATGTTGCCGTTGTTGGCGACGGCTCCCGTGAACGTGACGACCGCACCGGCGGCCGGGTTGCTCGGGGACCAGCTGACGACGGGGACCAGGTCCGAGCTCGCGACCGGCGCCACGACCAGCGGGGTCGGGTTGCTGTACGCGTTGTTGGACTCGTTCTGCTCGACCACGGTGTTCGCCGGGTCGGCGGTGGCGCCGATCGTGTACGAGCCGGCGGCCCGGGCACCGATGGAGCCGGTGACGGTCGCCGTGGCGCCCGCCGCGAGAGCGCCGACGTTCGCGTTGACTGCGTTCTGGCCGTCGACCTGGAAGGAGACCGTGGTCGCGGCCGACGCGCTCGTGCCGACGTTCTTCACCGTCGCGGTGAGGGTCACGGGGCTGGACTCCGTCGCGTTGGCGGGTCCGGTCACCCCGGTGACCGTGAGGTCGGGGTTGGGGGCCGCGGCGCCGAACACCTGGAGCTCGGCCACCTGGCCGTTGCCTGCGCCGGTGTTGCCCGTGAAGACGAGGCGCACGTCGGTCGCGGTGCCGCTCACGGGCACGGTGACCGAGTTGCCGGTCGACGGGCTGAACGCGCGGCCGGCCGAGGACGCGAGCGTGGTGAACGCCCCGGTGCCCGTGCGGCCCTGCACCTCGAAGGTCTGCGTGCGGTTGCCCCACGCGCTGTCCGGGTTGAGCTTGACCGTGACCGCGGACAGCTGGCTGGCCGACGCGAGCGTCACCGTGAGGTTGCTCGGGTACTGGCCGCCGCCGCCCTCCCAGTACGTGCCGAGGTTCCCGTCGACCGCGTTGGTCGCGGCGTAGGTCCACTCGGTCGACGACGCGACGATGGGCCGGCTGAGCGCGAGGTTCTGGCCCGTGGGCGGCGTGGTCGGGGTGGGGGTGGTCGGCGTCGGCGTGGGGGTCGACGTGCCGTGCACCTCGAGCTCCGAGAGCTGCCCCGCCGGCCAGCCGGTGTTGCCCGTGATGCTCAGTCGCACGTACCGCACGGAGGTGTCGGTGACGTCGACGTTCACGGTGTTGGCCTGGCCCGGGTCGAACGTGTAGCCGGCCTGGTTCTTCAGCGTGCTGAACGTGGAGCCGTTGGTGGAGCCCTGCACGGTGATGGTCTGGGTCCGGCTGCCCCAGGCGCCCGTCGGCAGCTTGAGGGTGAGGTCGGTGACCGTGGCGGCGCTGCCCAGGTCCACCTGCACCCACTGCGGGAACTGGTTGTTGGTCGACTCCCAGTACGTGGACTGGTTGCCGTCTGTGACGTTGCCCGCGCCGTAGACGTCCACCGTGCTGCTGGCGGTGGCGGGCTTGCCGGCGGCGAGGTTGGGCTCGGCGGCCGTCGCGCTCGGCGCCACGAGGGCGAGGCCGAGGGGCACGACGAGCGCAGCCGTGGTGGCGCCCGCGACTGCGAGCCTGACGTTCCTTCTCATGCTCATGGGTGGTTCCTCGTTCTCCCGCCCGGGGCGGGGTCGGTGCCGGGCGGGCTGCTCGGACCGTGGACGCGCGCTTCGGGGCGCGCGGCATCGGCCCGCCGGGGGCGTGGGTGCCCCGTCGACGCGAGCACGGCGGTGAACTGCGGAGCTGGACTTTTTCGCATGACGCGGCCGACTCGTCCGACTGTTGCGACCCTGCACACCACTTTGTGCGCGGTACCTGTCGAGTTCTTGCGGCTTCGTGACCAGACACTACGAACGGCGGTCGGGGGAGTCAAGGGATCGGGCGAAATGGGCACAGGAACCTGTGACTGCACGCGCTCCCACGGCCGTCCGAGCCGCTCGGGTACCGTCCACCCGTGACGTTCCGACGAACCCTGGCCCGCGCGTACTGGCGCCTCAGCCGCTGGACCCTGACGACGGAGCGGGTGCCGGTGGACGGGGCAGGGCTCCTGATCGGCGCCCCCCACACGTCCAACTGGGACTTCATCCTCATGCTGGCGATCTCCGGCGAGGCCGGCCTGAAGGTCCGCTGGCTCGGCAAGCACCAGCTCTTCAAGGGGCCCGCCGGGCCGCTCATGCGCGGGCTCGGCGGCATCCCGGTGGACCGTCGCGATCCCGCCGGTCTGGTCGACGAGATCGTGGCGCGCATCCAGGGCGGTGACCGCTTCTACCTCGTCGTGACGCCCGAGGGCACCCGCAGCGGCTCCGGCTGGAAGTCGGGGTTCTACCGGATCGCCCGCGCCACCGACCTGCCGGTGACCCTCGGCTACGTCGACCGCACCACCATGACCGCGGGCCTCGGCCCGACGCTGCGGCTCACCGGCGACGTCGTCGCCGACATGGACGTCGTGCGGGCCTTCTACGCCGACAAGTCCGGCTTCGCGCCGTCCCGCCGGACCGAGCCGCGCCTCCGGGAGGAGCTCCCGGAGGCGCGCTGACCCTCAGGCGAGCGAGCGGAAGAACGCGTCGACGTCCTCGACCAGCACGTCCGTCGCCTCGTGCGCGGCGTAGTGGCCGGGGGTGTCGTAGACGTTCCAGCGCACGATGTTCGCGTGGTCGCGGTGCGCGAACCGGCGGACCGACAGGAAGTCGTGGGTCGACCCGGCGAGCGCGGTCGGGGTCTGCGTCGGTGCCGTCGGACGCTCGGTCGAGTCGGTCATCTCCTTGTAGAAGCGGATCGACGAGCCGCTGGTCCGTGTGAACCAGGAGACCGCGACGTTCGCGACGACGAACTCGTCGTCGAGCCCGACCATCAGCTGACCGTTCCAGCCGAGCAGGCCCGTCGGGGAGTCCGCGAGCGCGTGCGCGAGGGTCTGCGGCTGCTGCGACTGCAGGACGTTGAACGCGCCCATCGACTCCCAGAACCACTGCAGCTTCGCCATCGCCGCCTGCTCGTCGTCGGCGAGGTCCGCCAGCTCGGCGGGGTCACCCGACGGGAACGAGAACAGCTGCGTCACGTGGACGCCGATGACGTGCGGGTCGATCCGGCCCAGCTCGGGGGAGATCATCGAGCCGGCGTCGTTGCCGACGGCGCCGTAGCGCTCGTAGCCGAGGCGCGCCATGAGCTCCTGCCACGCACGGGCGGTCCGGGGGACGTCCCAGCCGCGGTCCGTCGTCGGGCCCGAGAACCCGAAGCCGGGCAGGGACGGGATCACCAGGTCGTAGCCGGCGGCGGTGAGGGGCTCGATGACGTCGAGGTACTCGACGACCGACCCGGGCCAGCCGTGCGTGAGGATCAGCGCGACGGGCTCGGCCGCACCGGACCGGACGTGCAGGAAGTGGATGGTCTGGCCGTCGATCTCGGTGGTGAACTGCGGGTACGCGTTGAGTCGGGTCTCGAGAGCGCGCCAGTCGAACGTCGTGCGCCAGTGCTCCGCCCAGGCCTTCACCTGGCTGAGGGCGACGCCGTAGTCGCTGCCCGAGCCGGGGAGCTCGTCGGTCCACCGGGTGCGGGCCAGCCGGTCCTGGAGGTCGTCGAGCTCGGCCTGCGGGACGTCGACGCGGAAGGGCTGGATGGTGCTCATGGTGGCCTCCTTATACTGGAACGGAACACATCGTTCCGCTAAAGACGAGACTAGCGGAATGAGTCATTCCGTTCAAGTGCTAGGGTCTCGCCCATGAGCACTCCCCTGAGCGGCCGCAAGGCGCAGGCCGCACGCAACGACGAGGCGATCCTGGCGGCGGCGCGGACCGTGTTCATGCGCTCGCCCGAGGCCCCGATCGCGGCGGTCGCGCAGGAGGCCGGCGTCGGGATCAGCGCCCTCTACCGCCGGTTCGCGGGCAAGGAGGACCTGCTGGCCACCCTCTGCGCCGACGGGCTGCGCCGGTTCATCGCCGTCGCCGAGCGCGCCGCGCAGCTGCCCGACCCGTGGGAGTCGTTCGCGGCGTTCGTGAGCGGCGTGATCGAGGAGGACACCCACTCGCTGACGGTGCACCTCGCCGGGACGTTCACACCGACCCCCGAGCTGTCCGACCTCGCGCAGCAGGCGAGCGACCTCGGCGACGCGGTCCTCGTGCGGGCCGTCGCCGCGGGCGCCGTGCGGGACGACCTGGTCACCGAGGACGTCGCCATGATCTTCGAGCAGGTCACCGCCGTGCGCGTCGACGACCCCGCCCGCACGCGCGTCCTGCGGACCCGCTACCTCGCGCTGCTGCTCGACGCCGTACGCCCCGGCGCCCGCACCGGTACGCTGCCCGGGCCCGGACCGACCGGCGCCGAGCTCGGTGCGCGGTGGGTCCCGCGCTGAGGAGCGGGTGTCGGAGGGCGTCGCTACGGTCGGGGGCACCCCGCCGGTGCGTCGAAGGAGTCCCATGCACGAGTTCGACTGGTCGATCCTCACGGTGCCCACGGTCCGGTCCGTGCTCCGTGGGCAGCTCGAGTTCTCGTGGTCGGAGCTCGCCAACCGGCTCGACACCGTCACTCAGGACGAGTTCACCTGGGAGCCCGCACCCGACGCGCTGAGCGTCCGGCGCCGCGACGAGTCGACCGCTCCGCGCAGGTTCGGCGTCGGCGAGTGGGTGGTCGAGTGGCCCGAGCGAGGGGACGACCGCCCGCCTCCCCGCACCATCGCGTGGCTCGTCGCGCACCTGACGGACGTGCTCACCGAGCGCCACGACTGGACCTTCGGCGAGCACACACTCCGTCGCGAGACCCTCACCTACTCCGGCGAGGTCGGACCGGCCGTCGACGGGCTCACGCGCGTGGTTGACCTCTGGCGCGCGGGCATCGCGGAGATGTCCGACGATGACATCTTCACGGTCGGGTTCAGCCAGGCCACCGAGATCGACCAGCAGTCACCGTTCGCGCACCTCGTGGTGCACATCAACCGCGAGATCATCCACCACGGGTCGGAGATCTTCACGCTCACGGACCTGTACCGCGTGCGAGGAGGCACGCATGTCCGATAACCACGTCGCCCGCGCGACGGTCCAGGTCCCCGCACCCGCCGGGACGGTCTGGGACACGCTCGTCGACCCCGACGCCACCTGGATGATGGGCGCGCGCATCAGCAGCACCTACGTGGTCGGCGTGCCCATCACGTTCAGCGGCGAGTGGGACGGCAAGCCGTTCCAGGACCACGGCGAGATCCTCGAGGTCGACCGGCCGCGACGCCTGCGCTACACCCACTACTCGCCGCTCAGCGGGCAGCCGGACGCGCCCGAGAACTACCACCACCTGACGTTCACCTTCGAGGAGCACGGCGGCTCGACGGACGTGACCCTCGAGCAGGACGGCAACGGCTCCGCGGAGGAGGCGTCGCACGCGACCGCCAACTGGGAGCAGGTCCTCGGGGCGCTCCGGGACGCCGTCGCTGCGGATGCGGGCCGCGACTCGTCGTCGTAGCGTCGATGCGTTGYCAACCCGAGAGGAGTGATTCTGATGGGTCTCGACGACAAGATCAGCAACGCTGCGGAAGAAGCCAAGGGCAAGGTCAAGGAAACGGCCGGCAAGGCGACTGACGACGAGCGTCTCGAAGCAGAAGGCAAGAGAGATCAGGCCAGCGCGAACATCAAGCAGGCCGGCGAGAACGTCAAGGACGCGTTCAAGTGATCTGAGGACGGTTCGACCCGACGAGGGCCTCCACCGACGGTGGGGGCCCTCGCCGCGTCCCTCGTCCGCCCTCGGCCGTGAACGCTGTGCCGCTACCGTCCTGACATGCACCGGACCGCCGCAGCGACCGCCCTCCTGGTCGTCGCGCTCGCGGCCTGCTCGGCCTTCCCCGCAGAACCCGGCGACGGCGTCGGTCAGCTCGTGGTCGCTGACCTGGAGACGCCGTCGCAGCACTTCACGGGCGCCCCGGTCCCCCTGACCGCACGCGTCGACGTCACGTCCACCGGCTGCGTCACCGTCGTCGTGGACGACGTCGAGCGGTACCCGTTCTGGCCCGACGACACCACCGTCACCGAGCTCCCCGACGAGCTCGGCACCTACGTCGTGACCCTGCCCGACGGGACGACCCTGACGACCGGCGAGTCCTTCGAGGGCGACGGCGTCGTCGACGACTCGACCGCACCGTTCGAGGAGGGTCTGGTCGCCTCCCTCCTCGGCTTCTGCGCGATCGAGGCGGCGCCCGTGGCGTTCTTCGACGCGTCGGCGATCGTCCCCGTCGACTGAGGGGCACCGTGAGCAATCCGCGCAGGCATCGGCGACGAACCCTCGCTGACCCATCCGACCCGACGGACGACGGACCCCATGTCCTTGCTGCTGCTGCCGACCCCCCCGGCAGGCCCCACCGTGCACCCCACCGGGCGTGCCGCGGTGCGGTGGGGCACACTGGCCCGCGTGGAGCGAGGACCGGACGAGGCCGACGCGCCCCGCTCCGCCGAGTCCCTGCTCTCGGACGTCGCGCGGGGCGACGACTCGGCGTTCGCCGTCCTGTACGACACGCTCGGCCGTGGCGTGTTCGGCACCTGCCTCGGTGTCCTGCGGGACCCGGACCACGCCGCCGAGGTCGCCCAGGAGGTGTGGGTCGAGGTGTGGCGCACAGCCGCGCGGTTCGACGCCGCCCGCGGCTCCGCCCGCACCTGGACCCTCACGCTGGCCCACCGGCGGGCCGTCGACCGCGTCCGCTCCGTGCAGGCGCAGCGCGACCGCGACCAGCGGGTCCTCGACGGGAGCGCCGAGCGCGAGTTCGACGTCGTCGCCGACGAGGTCGAGTCGGCCCTCGAGCAGGTCCGCGTCCGCGACTGCCTCGGCACCCTGACCTCCACGCAGAAGCAGGCGGTCGTCCTCGCCTACTACGGCGGACGGACCTACCGTGAGGTGGCCGACGAGCTCGCCGCGCCGCTGCCCACGGTCAAGACGCGGATCCGGGACGGCCTGCTGCGCCTGCGCGACTGCCTGGKGGTGACGTCATGACGACCGGCCCCTCCTCGTCCTTCCCCGGCGACCCGTTCTCCGGCGGTTCCTCCGGCGACGACGTGCGCTCGCTGCTCGGCGCCTACGCGCTCGACGCCGTCGACCCCGACGAGCGCGCCGCCGTCGAGCACCTGATCGCCACCGACCCGACCGCCGCCGCCGAGCTCGCCCAGCTGACCGCCGTCGCGGCGACCCTGGGCGACGCCGTCGCCGGTGAACCGCCCGCCGCCCTGCGCGCCTCGGTCCTCGCCGCGATCACCGGCGTCCCCCAGGTCGGCCCGCTCGCGGGCCCGGTCGGTCTCGCCGCGCCGGACGCCGTCGCGCTGGACGCCGTCGCGCCGAACGGCGGCGTGCCTGATGCCGCCGCGCCGGACGCCGTCGCGCCCTCGCCGTCACTGGGCGCGGCCGACGCTTCCGATGCTTCGTCGGCGTCGGCCGTGCCGGCCGACCAGCCGGGAGTCACCCACCTCGCCGACCGCCGCCGGCCGTCGCGCACCCGCTGGCTGGCCGTCGCCGCCGCGCTCGTCATCGGCGCCGCCGTGCCGACCGCGCTGGCGGTCCAGCAGGCGCAGCGGGCGAACGAGGCCGAGCAGCAGCAGCAGGCGCTCGCCGACCTGCTGACGGACCCGTCGGCCGTCGTGGTGCACGGCGACGTCACCGGTGGCGGCACCGCGACCGCGATCCTCACCGACGACCGCGCGCTGTTCAGCGCGACCGGCCTGCCCGACCCCGGCGACGACAAGGCCTACCAGCTGTGGGTCGTCGACGCCGACGGTGCAGCGTCCGCGGGCGTGCTCGCCGACGACGCCGGCTCCGTCCGCCAGCTCGCCGACGAGTTCTCCGCGGGCGACGCCCTGGCGATCACCGTCGAACCGGCGGGCGGCTCCACCCAGCCGACGACAGACCCCCTGGTCGTCCTGACCGCCACCTGACCGACATCTCGCCATTCGAGCGTGAGCGACGAGCGTGCCTCGCTCAGCGGGCGCGACAGGTGTCAGGACGATGCTCCGGGGGCTCGACGGAGCGCCACCACGAGTCATCGACCCGCAGGTCGTTCGTGAGTTCCTCGCGCGCCCGGACGTGTGCGACAGGCTCGCGGGGAAGCCGCACCCTGCGGTCGAGCACGTCGTGCGCAAGACCCTCCGGCCAGACGTGCACGCCGTCGGTCAGCTCGAGGTTGCCGCTGGTCGTGTTCTTGCAGAGCCGGCACGGGGGGTATCCCATGAACGCTCGGGCGACGAGACCGTGCTTCAGGTAGAGGCCGACGTCGTACCGCTCGTCGTCGGCCAACCCCTCGTCGACGAAGTCACGGGCGTCCGGCCAGTCTCGCGCGCCACAGCCGCCGCTCCCAGTACCCCACGAGGCGGAGCGGCCCGTCGAAAGAACTCCGCGGAGACACGGTGCCGGAGACCGGACGAAGGACGATCGGGAACTCCCGCCCAGACCGGCAGTTCCCCGCGAGAACGGCACTGTGAACTGCCGTTCTCGCGGCGAACTGCCGTTCTCGCGGGGGACGGGCGGGGATCGCCGGGGGCGGGTGGGGCCGGACGCGACGGAGCCCCCTCGCCGTACCCTGCGWGGGGGCTCCGCGGCCCGCCCGGCGTCAGGGGTGCCGGGCGTGCGCAGACGGACCGGCCGCCGCAGCGACCGGCCCGCCGGGTCGTCACATCGTCGGCATGAGCACCGCGTCGATGAGGTAGACGGTCGCGTTGGCGGTGTGGACGCCGCCGCAGATGACGTTGGCGCCGTTGACCATCATCGAGTCGCCGGAGCCGGTGACCTCGACGGTGCCGCCCTGCACGGTGGTCTGCGTGCCGTCGACCATGTCCGGCGACAGCTGCCCGGGCACCACGTGGTAGGTGAGGATCGAGGACAGCGTCGCGGAGTCGGTCTTGAGGGACTCGATGGTGGCGGCGTCGATCTTGGCGAACGCGTCGTCGACCGGCGCGAACACCGTGAACTCGGCGCCGTTGAGGGTGTCGACGAGGTTGACGTCGGGGTTGAGCTGGCCGGACACGGCCGCCACCAGCGTGGTGAGCAGCGGGTTGTTCGACGCGGCGACCGCGACGGGGTCGGTGGACATGCCGGTCACGGAGCCGGGGCCGTCGGGGACGGCGGCGGCGTAGTCGGCACAGCCGGGGCCGACGAGGTCCATTGCGGGGTCGGCGGTCATCGCGTCCTCGCTGGGCATCTCCGACGGCGTCTCCATGGGCGCCTCCATCGTCGCGGACGAGTCGGAGCCGGCGGTGTCGTCGGCCGAGCCCGAGCTGCAGGCGGTCAGGGCGAGGCCCGTGACGCCGGCGAGCAGGACGGCGGCGATGCGGGTGCGGTTCGTGGTGCGCATGGTGGCTCTCCCTTGAATCTGGGTCCGGGTGGGTACCCGCCCGGTGATCTCTCGGGTGGGGTTCGGGGCGGTCCGGGGAGCGGATGGGTGGGATTGCCGACGAGTTCTCGAGGAGGTGTCGATCCGTTCTCGACGGCGGCTTGACCCATCCCCGGGGGGTGCGGCGGCGAACCTCCGCCATGGACCTGCTCACGCTCGCGCTCATCGGCCTCGTCGGTGGCCTCATCACCGGCATCTCGCCGTGCATCCTGCCTGTGCTGCCCGTCGTGTTCTTCGCGGGCGGCGTGGAGGGTGCACGCGGGCGACCCACTGTCAGGACGGCAAGCAACGGCCGAGGCGCAGCCGGCTCCGTGGGGGCGATGGCACAGCCGTCGTTCCTCTCGGGCGGCGCCGGATCGACCGGAACCGGCAGCAGCGGGAGCGGGACCGGCGACTCAAACGCCGGCAGCGTCGCGACCCTCGACCGCCCCGCCGCGTCGTCGGACGACCGGCGGCGTGACCGCGTCGCCGCCCGCCGCCCGTACCTGGTCATCGCGGGGCTGGTCACCAGCTTCACGCTGGTCACGCTCGTCGGCACGGTGCTGCTCAACCTGCTGGGCCTGCCGCAGGACCTGCTGCGCTGGGCGGGCATCGCGGTGCTGGCGCTGCTCGGCGTGGGGCTGCTGGTGCCGCGGTTCGAGGAGGTCCTGGAGCGCCCGTTCCAGCGGCTGACCCCGAAGCGTGCACCGGGCGCTGCCCGCGGGGGCTTCGTGCTCGGGCTCGGGCTCGGCGCCGTGTACGTGCCGTGCGCCGGCCCGGTGCTCGCTGCGATCACGGTGGCGGGCGCGACGGGCTCGGTGGGTCCGGGCACGGTGGTCCTGACGGTGTCCTTCGCGCTCGGCGCGGCGATCCCGCTGCTGGTCCTGGCGCTGGCGGGGCGTCGGGTGGCCGAGCGCATCGCCGCCTTCCGCACGCACCAGCGGGGGATCCGGGCGGCGGGCGGGGTGCTGATGATCGCGCTGGCCCTCGCGCTGGCGTTCAACCTGACGGACGCGATCCAGCGAGCGCTGCCCGGCTACACGGAGTCGCTGCAGGCGAGGGTCGCGGCGAACGAGACCGTGCGCGAGCAGCTGGACCTCGGCGGGCTGGTCACGGACGAGAACCGGCAGCTGGCCGAGTGCAGCAACAACTCGGCGGAGCTGGAGGACTGCGGTCCGGCGCCGGCGATCCGCGGCGTCGACACCTGGCTGAACACGCCGGACGGTGCACCGGTGGACCTGGCGGACCTGCGGGGCAAGGTCGTGCTGCTCGACTTCTGGGCGTACTCCTGCATCAACTGCCAGCGCTCGGTCCCGCACGTGACGGCGTGGGAGGAGGCGTACCGCGACGACGGCCTGGTCGTCATCGGTGTGCACACCCCCGAGTACGCGTTCGAGCGCGAGACCCGCAACGTCGTCGACGGCGCGCAGCGGCTCGGCATCACGTACCCGGTGGCGCAGGACAACGCGTACGCCACGTGGACCGCGTACCGGAACCGGTACTGGCCGGCGCACTACCTCATCGACGCCGACGGCCAGATCCGTCAGGTGTCGCAGGGTGAGGGCGGGTACGCGCAGACGGAGTCGCTGATCCGTGAGCTGCTCCAGCAGGCCGATCCCGGGGTGGACCTGCCGGCCAGGACTCAGGTCGACGACACGACGCCGGAGGGTGACGTGACGCCGGAGACGTTCCTGTCGGTCAGCAAGAGGTCGAACGTGGCCGGCGACTACCGCGAGGGCGAGGCCACGTACACGCTCCCGACGGACCAGGCGGCGGACACGGTCGCGTTCGGCGGCACGTGGACGACGGACTACCAGGGCGCGACGGCGGGCTCTGACGCGGCGCTGCGTCTGCGCTATCACGCGAAGGTCGTCCAGGTGGTGCTCGGCGGATCCGGGAGCGTCCGGGCGACCGTGCGGGACGAGGACGGTGAGGTGGTGGACCGCGTGGAGGTGGCTGTCACCGGCGCGCCGCGCGCGTACTCCCTGGTCACGGACGAATCCGTKGGTCGGGGGACCGTCGAGCTCTCGGTCTCGGAAGGCGTCCAGGCCTTCTCGTTCACGTTCGGGTGAACGCGTGCGCGGAGTATTCCGAAACTATCGGTGATACGTCCGACCGGGTGAAATGGACGCATGTCCGATTTTGGTCCGTTGACACGCTTCCACGGACTCTCACGTTGCTCTAATGTCTGACTTGTCAGCGAAAACGGCAAACCCTCTGCAAGGAGGGGACGCAAAGCCACGGGACCTACAGGGTCAGCCGGGCTACCGAACAGACAGGACCTGTCATGGACCAGCGTGGGTACTCAACAGACCCGTCCGAGACCTCCACCCCGGCTTTTCCGGCTCCCCGCGTCAAGGCGTGGGCCGGGCTCGCTGCTCGTCGCAGCGTGATCGAGCTGGTGCCGGCGCAGCGGGAGCACGCGGCGGCTTGAGAGCGGTCTTACCCCGATATCCCTGAGCTCTTCCAGAAACCCCTCGGACCCTTCCGGTCCGGGGGGTTTCTGCGATGTCGCAGGTCAGGCGGACAGGGTTCTCGCAATTCGGGCGACTCGTCGGTTAGCCTCTGCCCAGCGGGCTAGCCAGTCGAGGACAGCCGCCGTTGAGAGAAGGTCACATGGACAGCTTTGCACAGTGGTTCTGGCTGCTGATCTGGTGGTTCCTGTTCTTTGCCTACCTCGTCATCCTCTTCCAGATCATCGGGGACCTCTTCCGCGACCACGCGCTCAGCGGGTGGTGGAAGGCGCTGTGGATCATCGGCTTGATCGCCGTCCCGTTCCTCATCGCCCTGATCTACATCATTGCTCGTGGCAAGGGGATGGCCGAGCGGCAGCTCCAAGCAGTCCAGCAGGCCAAGTCCGACACCGACAGCTACATCCGTGAGGTGGCGGGCAAGTCGCCCGCCGAGCACATCGCGGACGCGAAGGCGCTGCTCGACGCCGGCACGATCGACCAGAACGAGTTCGCCCAGCTGAAGGCCAAGGCGCTCGCCTGATCGACTCCTCCGGGCCGGCACCGCACAGGTGCCGGCCCGGAGGTGTGTCTACAGCTCGCCGGTCTTCTGCAGGTACCGCATCGCCGCCCACCCGATCGGGATGCGCAGCCAGTACGTGGCCACCCGGAACAGCACCGCGATCGACGTCGCGATACCGGGGTTGATGCCGGTGATGCTGGTGAGCGTGCCGGCGAGCGCCAGCTCGATGGTKCCCATGCCGCCGGGGGTCGGGACCAGGGCGCCCGCGGTGTTGCCCGCGAGGTAGACGAGCGCCACCTGGATGAGGCTGGCCTCCTGCCCGAACGCGGCGAGGCTGGCGTCGAACGCGAAGATGAAGCCGAGCGTCATCAGCAGGTTGCCGCCGACCGCCAGCGCCAGGCGCCACGGCTGACCGAGCACCTCGATGAGACGCGGCCACGTCTGCCGCAGGGTCGGCATGGTCTTGGCGAGCACCCACTGGCGCACCTTGGGCACCAGCAGCCCGGACGCGATGAGCGCGGCGACGATCCCGATGGCGAACAGCACGACCGGGGAGATCGGCAGGGCGGACTCGCCGGAGCCAGACGCGATGCTGAGTACCAGGAGCAGGGCCAGGGTGACCACGAACTGGCTCACCTGGACCAGCGCGACGGTCGCGGCCGAGAGCGTGGTCGACACGCCGCGGCGGGTCAGCATGCGCAGGTTCAGGGCTGCCGGGCCGATGCCGGCGGGAGCGGCGAGCCCGACGAACGTGGCGGCGGTCTGCACGAGGGTCGCGCGCCAGACGGGCAGCTTGACCGGGGAGAACGCGACGAATGCGAGGGCGGCACCGAGGAGTGTGACGAGACCCAGCAGGAAGGCGACGACCGTCCAGCGCCAGTCACCCGTGGAGAGGGCGGAGGTGATCTCGTCGACGTTGATGCTGGTGATGACGAAGACGATGGCGACGATCGGCACCACGATGGTCAGGACGGTGCGGGCACCGAACCGGACCAGCTGCTGCGGCTCGACGTCGGCCTCGGGCAGGTGCGCCACGAGTGCGGACCGCAGCTCGGCGAGCACCTTCTTGTTCGCGCGCATCTCGTCGCGGGTGAGGCGCGGCAGCGTGATCATCTGGAGCAGCGGGCCGATCGCAGCGAGGTGCTCGTCGGGCAGCACGGTGGCGGCGGAGTCGAGTGCGCGCGAGGCGCCGACCCGCAGGGCGAGCAGCGCCAGCAGCTGGGTGACGTCCATCCGCCGTGCCAGGTCGGAGGAGGCGACGTCGCCCTGCTCCCAGCTGGTCAGCCAGACGATCGGGCGGCCGACGACGGTCTCGACGAGCAGCACGTCGCTGGTCAGCGACCGGTGCGCGATGCCGGCGTCGTGCGCGAGCTGCAGCTGCGCCCAGATCTCCTGGAGCACCTCGTCGGTCAGCTGCTCGGGGTCGAGGTCGCTCAGCGGCACCGCGCGGTCGGGCCGCTCCTGGACGAGCAGCATCGAGTCGTCGGCCTCGGCGATGCTCAGCAGCCGGGGCGTGCGGACCCCGGCGGCGCGGGCGGCGTAGGCCAGCAGCGCAGCACGCTCGGCCGCTTGGCGCAGCGACACCACCGAGCGGCCCTCGATCCCGCGCATCCGCAGCGAACGCCACAGCCGGGTCAGCATGCCGACGACCTGCCGGTCGCCGTCGATGACCACGAGGTCGAGCTCCTCGTGGTCGCGCGTCGTCAGCTCGTAGAGGCGGTGGTCGGTGGATCGGGTCAGCGCTCGGGCCGCCTGGTCGCCGTCGAGCTCGACGCCCTCGTCGGCTGCGGACCCGGTGGTCTCGTCGGCCACCCGCAGGAGCCGCACGGGCTCGAACCCGGCCCGCCGGACGCCGGCCACGAGGCTGTCCCCGTAGGCCCGCTCGGACAGGACGCCCGACAGGTACCGCACCGCGAGGCCCGTCACGCGACCGATCAGGAAGGAGACGACGAGGCCGGGCAGCGACACCCCGGCGGTGATGAGGAGGACGCCGACGGCGACCCAGAGCAGGTTCCACGACCACTTGACTGTCCGCCGCCGACCGCGCGGACCCACCACGGTGAGCAGCCCGACGAGCAGCGCGACGTACCCGGGGAGCGTCACCACCCAGCTGCCGTTGACCCGGATCGCCATCCCGATGACGAGCTCCTCGGAGCCGAAGGACTCGATGGCCCACAGGGCGGCCACGTTGAGGACCAGGGCGACGAACGCTGCGATCAGGCCTTCGAGCAGCTGCCGGCCGAGGCGCCGGAAGGCGAGCTCGGTGATGACGGCGAGGGGCACGGCGAGCGTCACGAACATCTCGAGGCCGACGCGCGGGACGAACAGGATCCGGTTGAGCAGGCTGGCGAAGCCCTGGACGTCCTCGGCCACCCCCGACGTCGTGTTGTGCGCGTACGTCGCCAGGACCAGGACGAGCGCGATGCCGAGGACCGACAGCACCATCCCCAGCAGGTCGCTCGGGTGGTGCACGCGGACGTCGCGGACGTCGACGATCTCGACCTCCGCCGCCGGCTCCTCGGGGGCCGGCGCGGCGTCGTCGACGGACGCGGGGACGTCGGCCGCGGTCCCCGCGTCGACGTCCGCGCGGCTGGCGGGCGTCGCGGACATAGGGGCGAGTCTAGGCAGCCGTGCCGCTGGCGCCCGTCAGGGCGGCTCTGCGCTGTCGATCTGCTGGTTGACCTGCCGTTACGGACGTCTCCGCGCGTCGGGGCGGTTCGTCCGGGTCGTCCACTACCGTGGCGCTCATCGGCTCCTGCCGACCGCGTCGAACCGACTCCCTGTGGAGGCACCGATGTCAGACGACCTGACCACCGCCGACGTCACGTCCGCGCTGAGCCGCCGCTCCTGGTGGCTCCCGGTGCTGCGCGGGGTGGTGCTGCTGGTGCTGGGCCTCCTGATGCTCGTGCAACCGCTGTGGTCGGTGACGGCTCTCGTCTGGATCTTCGGCATCTTCGTGCTGCTGGACGGCATCGTCACCGTGGTCCAGTGGTTCGTGAACCGCAAGGAGCCCGGAGCGGGCTGGTTCCTGCTGTCCGGCCTGATCTCGATCGCGTTCGGTGCGGTGGTCGTGGTGTGGACCCCGGAGACCGCCCAGATCCTCTTCTACCTGATCGCCGGGTGGGTGCTCGTCCTCGGGATCCTCGGGATCATCGCGTCGGTCGTGCTGTACCGGGCGCGGGACGCCGGCTGGACCTGGGTGCTGACCTTCGGGCTGGTGAACGTCCTGTTCGGCCTGCTGCTGCTGACGCACCCGCAGGAGTCCGTGAAGGTCGTCGTCGTGCTGCTGGGGTTGTTCGCCTTCGTCGGCGGCGTCGTCCTGGTGGTCAGCGGATTCGCGACGAAGCAGGTGGTCAACGAGCTGGGCACCAGCTCGGCGACCGTCTGACTCAGTTCAGCCCGATCGCCGCGATCCACGCGGCGGGGATGAGGGAGTAGCCGACGAACACGACCGTGTCCATGATCGTGTGCGCCATGACGAGCGGCATCACCCGCCGCTTGCGCCGGTAGTACTCGGCGAACAGCAGACCCATGATCGCGTTCCCGACGAACGCGCCCCAGCCCTGGTACAGGTGGTAGGAGCCGCGCACGAGCGCGCTCGTGATGACGATCGCGGGTGCGCTCCAGCGCAGCTCGCGCAGTCGTTCCATGAGGTAGCCGACGACGATGACCTCCTCGAGCAGCGCGTTCTGCAGCGCGGCGAGGAGCAGGACCGGGATGGTCCACCAGGCGGCGTTCAGTGCGGCGGCCTGCACCTCCACGGCGAGCCCGAGGGTCCGCRCGAGCGCGTACAGGCCGAGGCCGGGGATGCCGATGGCGGCGGCGAGCCCTGCGCCGATCGCGAGGTCCCGCCACGGGCGCGTGAAGTCCAGCCCGATCCGGCGGACCGCGGACTTGCCGTTGGCGGACAGCAGGTAGAGCGCGAGCGCGACGGGGACCAGCGCGAAGCCGACCTGCAGCAGCTGGTAGGTCAGGTCGAGCCACGGGCGCGGCGACCGGCTGGGGTTCAGCGTGGTCGTCTGGTCGCCCAGCGGCGGGCCAGCGGTGAGCCGGTCGATGAGGTTGACCACCGCGTAGAGGCCGGACTTGCCGAGCGACAGGCCGAGGACGATCCAGATCTCGGTGGTGATCCGGCGGCGGTAGGCGCGCGGGGAGGGCGGTGGTGCGCTCCCGACGGTCACGGCGTCGTCCGGGCGCGCGTCGGCGGGTGGCAGCGCTGTCATGCCCGAAGCGTAGGCCGCGTGTCTGGATGCCACCTGGACGCCGCCTGGGGAGGGGGTTGCCAGGATCGGACATGGCAAAGTAGTTTGTGGTGCAAACCTCAGGAGGAGCGATGACGACGGACGATCCGCGACCCGACGCCGATGCCGCGCCGGACCTCGCCGACGCGCTCGCGATCATCGCCGCGCAGCGGGCGCGCGCCGAGGACACCCGTCCGTCGGGCGCCCTGCTGTTCGGGCTGTGGGGCGCCGCCTGGCTCGTCGGCTACGGCGCGCTGTGGCTGACCACCCGCGACGACGGCGACGCGTCGGCGCTCGCCGTCGGCATCGCCATCGCGGGCGGGGTCGTCGCGCTCGTCGTGACGGTCGTGCACGTCATGCACCGGACGCGCGGCATCGCCGGGGCGAGCGCTCGGCAGGGCGCCCTGTACGGCATCGCGTGGCCCGTCGCCTTCCTGGCGCAGAGCATGATCGTGGGCGGTCTGTCGCAGGCGGGGGCGTCCGGCGAGGTGGTCTCGCTGGCGGCCAACGCGATCGCCGCCCTGGTGGTCGGCCTGCTGTACGTCGCCGGGGGTCTGCTCTGGGACGCGACCTCGATGTACGTGCTCGGCGCCTGGATGGTGCTGACCGGCGCGGTGGCGGCCCTCGCGGGATTTCCCGACGCGTACCTGGTGATGGCGCTCGCCGGCGGCGGAGGGCTGCTCGTCGGCGCGCTCATCCAACGGACAGCGACGGTCCGCTCCCGTGCCTGACGTCGAGCTGGACCCCGTCATCCACGCCCAGGCGCGGCTGCGCGTCGTCGCCACCCTGGCGTCCCTCGGCGCCCACGACCGCATCGCCTTCCCGCGGCTGCAGAAGCTGCTCGACATGACCGCGGGGAACCTCTCCACCCATCTGCGCCGACTCGAGGAGGCGGACTACGTGCTGATCACGAAGACCCATGAGGGCCGGACCCCGGCCACCTACGTGGAGCTGACGCTGGCCGGACGGCTCGCGTTCCAGACGTACACGCAGTCGCTGCGCGCGCTGCTGGGCGGTGCGTCATGACCGCCGTCGTGGAGCTCACCGGCGTGACCCGCACGTTCGGCGCGGTCACGGCGCTCGACGACGTGTCGCTCACCGTCGGCGAGGGGGAGCTGGTCGGGCTGCTCGGCCCCAACGGCGCCGGCAAGACGACCCTGCTCAGCCTGGTCAGCGGGCTGCGTCGCGCGGACTCCGGCACGGTCCGGCTGTTCGGCGCGGACCCGCGCGACGCGTCGTCGCGGATCGCGCTGGGCACCACCCCGCAGGAGACCGGCCTGCCGCCGACGCTGACGGTCGGGGAGGTCGTGGACCTCGTCGCGAAGCACTACCCGTCGCCCATGACCCGGGCCGAGGTGCTGTCGCGGTTCGGGCTCGAGGACCTGGTCGCGCGGCAGACCGGTGGGCTGTCCGGCGGGCAGAAGCGGCGGCTCGCGGTCGCCCTCGCGCTGGTCGGGCGGCCGCGGCTGGTGCTGCTCGACGAGCCGACCACCGGCCTGGACGTCGAGGCGCGGCACATCCTCTGGCAGGCGCTGCGTGACTACCACGCCGACGGCGCGACCGTGCTGCTGACCAGCCACTACCTGGAGGAGATCGAGGCGCTCGCGCAGCGGGTCGTGGTCATCGGCGGCGGTCGCGTGCTGGCCGACGACAGCCTGCAGTCGGTGCTCGGGCTCGTGGCGCTGCGCCGCGTGATCTTCACGCTGCCGGGTGCCGCGGCGGACGACCTGGCACGGCTGCCCGGTGCGTACAGCGCGCAGCAGGGTGCCGACGGCCGGTGGACGGTGCTGGCGAGCGACGCGGACCGCCTGGTGCGCGCGCTCGTCGTCGATGACGTCCCGTTCCGGGACCTGGAGCTGCGCGGCGCATCGCTCGAAGAGGCGTTCCTGACCCTCACGTCCGAGAAGGAGGCCGTCCGATGACCACGGTTCTTGCCCCGCGCCCGTTCTGGGCACTGGCCGTCGTGCACGCGAGGTTCCAGTTCCTGGAGACCATCCGCATCCCCATAGCGGTGATCGGCAACCTGCTGTTCCCGCCGCTGGCGCTGCTGTTCTTCGTCATCCCGCAGCGCGCCGTGGCGGACGACCCGGGGATCGCCACCGCGGCGGTCGCTCAGCTCGGCGTCTTCGCGGTGATGTCCACGTGCCTGTTCTCGTTCGGCGTGGGCGTCTCCGAGGACCGCGCGATGCCGTTCGACCCGTTCCTGCGCACCCTCCCGGCCGGCGCCGGGCCGCGGCTCATGGGACGCGTGCTCAACGGGGTCCTCTGGTCGTACCTCGCCCTGGTGCCGCTCGTGCTCCTGGGGGCGTTCCTGACGGCCGCGACCGTGACCCCCACGCAGGCCCTGGCCGCGATCGTCATGGTGCCCGCGGTCGCGGTGCCGTTCCTTCTGCTCGGGCTGGCGATCGGGTACCGGCTCAGCTCGAAGGCCGCGATCGCCGTGGTGCAGGCGACCCTGTTCCCGCTCGCGTTCGCCGGTGGGCTGTTCCTGCCGCCGGAGGCGTTCCCCGCGTGGCTCGACGCCCTCTCGAAGCTCCTGCCGTCGCGGGCGGCGCGCGACCTGGCCGTGCAGGCGGTCACCGGCTACCCCGCGTACGGCTACGCGCTGGTGGTGCTCCTGGCGTGGACGGCGGCGTTCGCGGCCATGGCGGTCACGGCGTACCGACGCGACGAGGGCCGCCGGTTCCACTGAGCCTCACTCGAAGCGGCGCAGCCGCAGCGAGTTGCCGACGACCAGCACCGACGACAGGGCCATCGCGGCGCCCGCGATCATCGGGTTGAGCAGGCCGAACGCGGCCAGGGGGATGGCGGCGACGTTGTAGGCGAACGCCCAGAACAGGTTCTGCTTGATCACCCGCAGGGTCCGACGGGACAGCCGGATCGCGTCGCCCGCGGAGCGCAGGTCGCCCCGGACCAGCGTGATGTCGGATGCCTCGATGGCGACGTCGGTGCCGGTGCCCATGGCCAGGCCGAGGTCGGCGGTGGCGAGCGCCGCCGCGTCGTTGACCCCGTCACCGACCATCGCGACGCGTGCGCCCTCGCGCTGCAGGCGTTCCACGACGGCGACCTTGTCGGCGGGCAGGACGTGCGCGACGACGTCGGTGATCCCGACCTCCCGGGCAGCCGCCCGGGCTGCGCCCTCGTTGTCCCCGGTGAGCAGGACCGGCCGCAGTCCGAGCGCCCGCAGCTCGGCGACCGCCTGCGCGGACGTCGGCTTCACCGGGTCGCGCAGCACCAGCACGCCGCGCGGCGCGCCGTCCCACGCGACCATGACGGCGGTCGCGCCGTCGGCCTCGGCCGAGTCCACGGCGCCCTGGAACGCCGCCGGGTCGACGCCCTGGTCGCGCAGCCAGGCCGGCTTCCCGACGAGGACGCGACGGCCCAGCCCGACGCCCGAGTGCGCGGTACGGACGACGCCGGAGACGCCGTGGCCCGCCTCGGCACGGAAGTCGTGCACCTGGTCGGCGCCGATCACGACGCCGTCGGCACCGGTCGGTCCGTCCTGCTCCGTCACGGCAGCCGCGATGGCCCGGCCGATCGGGTGCTCCGCGAGCTGCTCGACGGCCGCGGCGTACCGCAGCACCTCGTCGTCGCCGATGACGTCCACGAGCGCCATGCGGCCCTCGGTGACCGTGCCGGTCTTGTCGAGCACGACGGTGTCGATGGTGCGGGTGTTCTCGAGGATCTCCGGGCCCTTGATGAGGATGCCGCGCTGCGCGCCGCGGCCGGTGCCGACCAGCAGCGCGGTCGGCGTGGCCAGCCCGAGGGCGCACGGGCACGCGATGATCAGCACGGCGACGGCGGCGGTGAACGCGGCCTGCGCGCCGGCGCCGCTGAGCAGCCAGGCCGCCAGCGTGCCGAGCGCGAGCACCAGGACGACCGGCACGAACACCGCGGAGATCCGGTCGGCCAGGCGCTGCACGGGCGCCTTGCCGGTCTGGGCGGTGGCGACGAGGCGGCCGATCTGCGCCAGGCGCGTGTCCGCGCCGACGCGGGTGGCCCGCACGACGAGCGCGCCGGAGGTGTTGATGGTCGCGCCGGTGACGTCGTCGCCGGGGCCGACGTCGACGGGCACCGGCTCGCCGGTGAGCAGCGAGGTGTCCAGCGCGGACGTGCCGCTGACCACGACGCCGTCGGTGGCGACCTTCTCGCCGGGTCGGACCACGAACTCGTCGCCCACCGTCAGCCGGTCGACCGGGACCCGTCGCTCGGTGCCGCCGACCAGCAGCGACACGTCCTTGGCGCCCAGGTCGAGCAGAGCGCGCAGGGCGTCTCCGGCACGGCGGCGGGACCGGTGCTCGGCGTACCGGCCGGCCAGCAGGAACGTCGTGACGACGGCCGCGACCTCGAAGTACAGCTCGGGGATCTCCATCCCCATCTCGGCCCTCGGCCACAGGGACGGCGTCATCTCGAGGCCCAGCTCGCCCGCACCGCCGAACAGCAGCGCCCACAGCGACCAGCCGGTCGCCGCGATGATGCCGATGGAGACGAGCGTGTCCATGGTCGATGCGCCGTGCCGGGCGGCACGGAACGCGGCGCGGTGGAACGGCCAGGCGGCCCACGTGACCACGGGCAGTGCCAGCGCGGTGACCACCCACTGCCAGCCGGTGAACTGCAACGCGGGGATCATCGACAGCAGCAGGACGGGGACCGTCAGGACGCTCGCCACCCGCAGGCGACCGAGCAGCTCGGTGCCGCGCGCGTCGGTCGGGGCGGACGTGTCCTCGTCCGGGTCCATGTCGTGGCCCGGTGCCATCGCGTGCCCGGACAGGGCGTGCTCGAACGGGTCGTCGTGGTGCATGAACTCGGCCGAGGCGCCGTGGTGCTCGTGCGGTGCGGGACGCGGTACCGGGAGCGGCGGCACGGCCCCGACGACCGTGGCGTCGTACCCGGCCGACCGGACGGCCGCGACGAGCGCGTCGCTGTCCGTGGTCTCGCCGGCCGTGATGGTCACCCGCGCAGACTCCAGCGGCAGGTTCACCGTCGCCTCGACGCCGGGCAGGCGGTTCAGCTTCTTCTCGACGCGCGCGACGCACGAGGCGCAGGTCATCCCCTCGATCGCGAGGTCGATCGTGCGTTCGGCGGTGCGGTCGATGATGCGATCGGTCACAGCAAGGACCTCCTCGGCGTGACGGCGTAGCCCGCCTMGACGACGGCCTCGGAGACGGCGGCGTCGGTCAGGGGTGCGTCGGAGACGACGGAGACGGTCGACGAGCCCCCGACCGTCAGCTGGATCGTGACGTCGTGGACGCCGGGCAGGGCGGACAGCTCGGAGGTGACCGCGGAGACGCAGTGGCCGCAGGTCATGCCGTCGACGCCGAATGTCGTTGTCGTGCTCATGGTGGTGCTCCTTCGATCAGCTGCGGACGAGGCGGGCGATGGCGTCGGAGGCTTCCTTCACCTTCGCCGCTCCCTCCTCGGGGGACTGGCGGGCGGCGTCGACGACGCAGTGCGCGAGGTGGTCCTCGACCAGCCCGATGCTCACGGCCTGCAGCGCCTTCGTGACGGCGGCGACCTGCGTGAGGATGTCGATGCAGTACACGTCCTCGTCGACCATCCGGGCGATGCCGCGCACCTGCCCCTCGACCCGCCGCAGGCGCTTGAGGTAGTCGTCCTTGGCGTCCGTGTAGCCGTGCATGAGGGCCTCGTTCCCGTGGTCGAGTGGGTGCTCTTTGCGCAACACCATACCCCTAGGGGGTATTCCGGAGGTGTGCACGGGGCACAATCGACGGCATGCGGGTCTCGGCGAAGGCGGACTATGCGGTGCGGGCGTGTGCCGAGCTGGCGGCGTCCCCTCACGGGGACCCCGTGCGGGCGGACGACCTGGCGGTCGGGCAGCAGCTCCCGGTCGCGTTCCTGGAGCGGATCCTGGGTGATCTGCGCCGTGGAGGCGTGGTCAGCAGCGTCCGCGGCCGGTCCGGCGGCTACCGGCTGGCGCGGCCGGCGGACGAGATCACGCTCGCCGACGTGATCCGGGCCGTCGACGGCCCGCTGGTGACCGTCCGCGACGAGCGACCGACCGCGCTGGAGTACGGCGGGTCCGCGGAGGCGCTGCTGCAGGTCTGGGTGGCCCTGCGCGTGAGCGTCCGCGACGTGCTCGACCAGGTCACGCTTGCCGGCCTGGTGTCCGGGGAGCTGCCGCCGCACGTGCGCGAGCTCGGCGCTCGCGAGGATGCCTGGGTCAACCCGTAGTCGTCCCACCATACGGTCGTTCATCTCACCTAGTGACACCGGGGTTCCGGTCAACCAAGAAGGTCGGGATTATCGGGTGTCCTTCTCCGTGATGCCCTAGGTGGTCCCCATGCCCGCGCTCGTCCTGCTCGCCCTGGTGGGGTTCGCCGCCCAGCTCGTCGACGGCGCCCTCGGCATGGCGTACGGCGTCACGTCCACCACCCTGCTGCTGGCCATCGGCACCAACCCGGCGGCAGCCTCGGCCACGATCCACCTCAGCGAGATCGGCACCACGCTCGTCTCGGGCCTCTCGCACTGGAGGTTCGGGAACGTCGACTGGAAGGTCGTCCTGCGCATCGGCGTGCCCGGTGCGGTCGGCGCGTTCCTCGGCGCCTACGTCCTGTCGAACCTCGCGACCGACACTGCCAAGCCGGTCATGTCCACCATCCTGCTGGCCCTCGGCATCTACATCCTCGTCCGGTTCACGCTGTTCGGGCTGCGCAAGGACCGCCTCGGGCTCCCGCTGCGCAAGCGGTTCCTCGCGCCCCTGGGTCTGTTCGCCGGCTTCGTCGACGCGACCGGTGGCGGCGGCTGGGGTCCGGTGGGCACCCCCGCGCTGCTGGCGTCGGGCCGGATCGAGCCCCGCAAGGTCATCGGCTCGATCGACACGTCCGAGTTCCTCGTCGCGATCGCCGCCAGCCTCGGCTTCCTCATCGCCCTCGGCTCGCAGGGCATCAACCCCGCCTGGGTCCTCGCGCTCCTCGTCGGCGGCGTCGTCGCCGCGCCGATCGCCGCGTGGCTCGTGCGCAAGATCCCCGGGCGCATCCTCGGCTCCGCGGTCGGTGGCCTGATCGTCCTCACCAACGTCCGCACCCTCCTGCGCAGCGACTGGGTCGGCCTGGGCGACACCGCCGCGGAGGGCTTGATCCTCGGCGCGATCGCGCTCGTCTGGGCCGGTGCCATCACGTGGTCCGTCCGGGCCTACCGCAACGACCTTGCGCAGGAGGCCGCGACCGCGGCGGCGGTCGACGACGCGGTGGCCGACGTCGAGCCGGTCGGCGCAGCCCGTCCGACGGGCTGACCCCGTCCGACGTTCCCGCCCACGACGACGAAGGGACCCGCCACGCGGCGGGTCCCTTCGTGCGTGCGCAGGTGTCAGGCGGTCGGTGCCGTGGCCTGTGCGGCGGCGCGGACGGCGGCCGGCAGGGCGGACACGATCCGGTCCACAGCGTCGTCGTCGTGCGCGGCGGACACGAACCACGCCTCGAACGGCGACGGCGGCGCGTACACCCCGGACTCGAGCAGCGAGGTGAAGAACGGCCCGTACCGCCACGACTCGGTGGCGAGCACGGCGGCGTAGTTCTGGGCGCCGTGCGCGGCGGCGTCGGTGCCGAAGAACGTGCTGAACAGGTTGCCCGCCCACTGGACGGCGTGCGGCTGCCCCTCCGCCGACAGCGCGGCGGTGAGCTCACCGCGCAGCTGGGCCGAGACGGCGTCGACGCGGGCGTAGACCGACGCGTCCGCGAGGCGCAGCGTCGCCAGGCCGGCGGCGGTCGCCACCGGGTTCCCGGACAGGGTGCCCGCCTGGTAGACGGGGCCCGTGGGGGCGAGCAGGGACATGACGTCCCGGCGCCCACCGACCGCGGCGACCGGCAGGCCGCCGCCGATGACCTTGCCGAACGTGTGCAGGTCCGCAGCCCAGCCCTCTCGCAGACCCTCGAGCCCCCACCAGCCGGAGTACCCGACGCGGAAGCCCGTGAGGACCTCGTCCTGGATGAGCAGCGCGCCGTGCGCGAGCGTGAGACGCCGCAGCATGGCGTTGAACCCGGGCAGCGGGGGGACGACGCCCATGTTGGCGGGCGCGGCCTCGGTGATGACCGCGGCGATGCGGTCGCCGTGCTCGGCGAACGCGGCCTCGACGGCCTCGACGTCGTTGTACGGGACGACGATGGTCTCGMCCGCGACCGCGGCGGAGACGCCGGCGGAGTCGGGCAGGCCGAGGGTCGCGACGCCGGAGCCGGCGGAGGCCAGCAGGGCGTCGACGTGCCCGTGGTAGCAGCCGGCGAACTTCACGATCAGGTCGCGGCCGGTGAAGGCGCGCGCCAGGCGCAGCGCCGTCATCGTCGCCTCCGTGCCGGTGGAGACGAGGCGGACCTTCTCGGCCGGGGGGACCCGCGAGCGGATCTCGTCGACGAGCTCGGTCTCGGTGAGGGTCGGCGCACCGAAGCTCAGGCCGCGACCGGCCGCGTCACGGACCGCGTCGACGACCTCGGGGTGCGCGTGGCCGAGCAGCGCCGGACCCCAGGAGCCGACGAGGTCGACGTACTCGTTGCCGTCGACGTCGGTGACGTACGCGCCCCGGGCGGACGCGAGGAAGCGCGGCGTCCCGCCGACGTTGCCGTACGCGCGCACCGGCGAGTTGACCCCGCCGGGGATGACGGCCTGCGCGCGCGCGAACGCTTCAGCGCTGGTCGTCGCGTTCGAGGTGGTGACGCTCATCGGATCTCCTCTGCCAGCCAACCGGCCAGCTCTGTCGCAGAGTACGTGAGTACGTGATCGGCACCGGCGCGGCGGATGCTGAGCACAGACTCAAGGATCGCCCGTCTGCGCTCGATCCAGCCTCGCGCAGCGGCGGCCTCGATCATGGCGTACTCACCGGAGACCTGGTAGGCCGCGACCGGAACTGTGGACATCGCGGCCACGTCCGCGAGGATGTCGAGGTACGCCAGGGCGGGCTTGACCATGACGATGTCGGCGCCCTCGTCGAGGTCGATCGCCACCTCCCGGACTGCTTCGCGACGGTTCGCCGGGTCCATCTGGTACGTGCGGCGGTCGCCCTCGAGCTGCGACTCCACGGCGTCGCGGAAGGGTCCGTAGAACGCCGACGCGTACTTGGCCGCGTACGCCAGCACCGCCACGTCGTCGCGACCGGCGGCGTCGAGCGCGTCCCGCACGTACCCGACCTGGCCGTCCATCATCCCGGACAGCCCGACGACGTGGGCGCCGGCCGCGGCCTGCGCCAGGGCCATCTCGGCGTACCGGACCAGGGTCGCGTCGTTGTCGACGGCCCCGCCCGGCGTCAGCACGCCGCAGTGCCCGTGGTCGGTGAACTCGTCGAGGCAGAGGTCCGCCTGCACGACGAGCGCGTCCCCCACCTCGGCGATCGTGTCCGCGATGGCGAGGTTGAGGATGCCGTCGGGGTCGGTGGCCTGCGAGCCGACCGCGTCGCGCACCGTGGGGATCGCGAAGAGCATGACGCCCCCGAGGCCCGCGGCCGCCGCCTCGGCGACCGCCTTCCGGAGCGAGTCACGGGTGTGCTGGTGGACGCCGGGCATCGAGCTGATCTCGCGCGGCTCCGTCAGGCCCTCCTTGACGAACACGGGCAGGACCAGCTGGGCGGCGTCGAGCCGCGTCTCGGCGGTCAGCCGGCGCAGCGCGGGGGTGGCGCGCAGCCGGCGCGGGCGGACCCGGCGGGCGTCGGTCATTCAGTGCTCCTCGGGGCTGGGGATCGGGGCGGGCAGCACGGTGGTGACCGCACGGGTCAGGGCGTCGACCATGCCGAGCATGGTCTGCTCGGTCGCGACGCCCGCCAGCGGCAGGCCCAGGCGTGCGGCCTCGGCGGCGGTGGACGGACCGATGCCGATCATCAGGGTGGTGGTGGGCGGCGTGCCCAGCCGGTGGGCCAGCTCCCGGACGGTGCTGGCCGACGTGAGCAGCGCCGCTCGGATGGTGCCGTCGGTCCAGGCCTCGCGCACGTCGGGCGGCGGCGGGGCGGCCGGCACGGTGCGGTACGCGACGACGTCGGTCACGTCCCAGCCGAGCTCCTGCAGCCCGTCGACGATCGTGGTCGCCGCCAGGTCGCCGCGGGGGAACAGGACGCGGGCGGGCTCGGTGGGTGTCGGGAAGGACTCGACCAGGCCGCGGGAGGTGGACCGGCCGCGGGGCAGCAGGTCGGGCTCGACACCGGCCTCGCGCAGCGCGCGCGCCGTGCCGGGGCCGATGGCCGCGACGCGCACCTGGCCGTCGGTGAGCAGCTGCGTCAGGCTGCCGGCGCTCTCCTGCGCGCGGTCCACCAGCACGGGCACGGCGGCTGCGCTGGTGACGACGAGCCAGCCGTACCAGCCGGACTCGAGGGCCAGCAGGGCGTCGTCCAGCTCGGTGGGGTCCTCGGGCGGCACGGTCTCGATGAGGGGCACGACGACCGCCTCCGCACCGGCCGCGGCGAGCGCGACGACCGCGGGGCTGCGGCCGGCCGTCGGGCGGGGGACCAGGACCCGCCACCCGGACAGGGGCAGCGTGGGCGTCGTGGTCATCGGACGGCTCCGAGCGCGGCGAGGTCGGCGGCGCCGGCGTCGAGCAGGGTCTCCGCCAGCCGGGTGCCGAGCGCGCGGGCGTCCGAGGCGCTGTCGGTGCCCAGGGTCGCGGTCAGGCCGCGGCGCAGGGTGGCGCTGCCGTCCGGGCGGACGATCACGGCGTCCAGGAACAGGGTCCGGCCGTCGTCGGCCAGGCGCGCGGTGGCGCCGATCGGGGCCGCGCAGCCGGCTTCGAGGCGACCGAGCAGCGCGCGCTCGGCGAGGACCGCGAGGTGCGTGGGGCGGTGGTCGAGCAGGCGCAGGGCCCGAGCGAGCGGCTGGTCGGGGTGGAGCCCGGCCCGGACCTCCACGGCGAGCGCACCCTGGCCCGGTGCCGGTGCCATGACGTCGGGGTCGAACGCCTCGGTGACCGCCTCGAGCCGCCCGAGCCGGGCCAGACCCGCGCGGGCGAGCACGACGGCGTCCAGGTCTCCCGGTCCCGTGGCGGAGCCGGCGACGCGACCGAGCCGGGTGTCGACGTTGCCGCGGATGTCGACGACGTCGAGGTCGGGTCGGGCGGCCCGGAGCTGGGCGGCGCGGCGGGGGGAGCCCGTGCCGACGCGGGCGCCGGTGGGCAGCAGCGCGAGCGTCAGACCGTCCCGGGCGCACAGGGCGTCGGCGGGGTCCTCGCGCGGGGGGACGGCCGCGAGGACGAGCCCGTCGGCGTCGCCCGTCGGCAGGTCCTTGAGGGAGTGCACCGCGACGTCGCACCGGCCGTCCAGCAGGGCGTCGCGCAGGGCGGTGACGAAGACCCCCGTGCCGCCGAGGCTCTGCAGGGAGCCGGTCAGACGGTCGCCGTCGGTCCGGACGTGGACGGTCTCGAGGGTGAGGTCGCCGCGTCCGAGGACGGCGAGGGCGTCGACCACATGGCCGGTCTGCGTGAGCGCGAGCGCGCTCGCGCGCGTCCCGACCCGCACGTGCTGGAGCATGCGGTCAGTGTCCCTCTCCGTCGCGGGGATGTCGAAGCGCGGGGAAATTCCAGAAACGTCGTGACAGCTTGTCAGAAAATACCGCCAAGAAATGTGACCCACGACATTCTTCCACCGCTTGCCGACGCGTTGTCAGAAAATGACGAAGGAATTCGCCGTCAGAGCACCGACCGTGCCGCCGCCCTAGCGTCGGGCACCACCGACGCCAACCCGTTCCCGGCCACCCACGCCCCGCAGACCGCGACCCCGGCGAGCGGCTCGACCGCCGCCCGCACGTCGGCGACGACCCGCGCGTGGGCGGCGCTCGGCCGGGGCAGCGCCTGCGTCCACCGGACGACCGCGTGCCCCCGGAGCTGGTCGGCGGACAGCGGGGTGCCCAGCAGGACGGACGCGTCGCGCAGGGCCACGTCGGCGTCGGGCCGTACGTCCTCGCCCGCCCGCCCGTACGACAGCCGCACCACGTGCCGCCCCGGCCCGGCCACCTCCGCCAGCCACGCCCACTTGGCGGTGGCGTGGGTCAGCGCTTTGGCGGTGACGTCGGTGGCCTCGCGCGCGACGAGCACCCCCGTGCCGCGCGGGGCCGCATCGAGCGCGGGAGCGTCCAGCACCAGGGTGACCAGCGTGACCTGGGCACCGGGGTCGGGGCGACCGACGTCCAGGCCGAGCAGGTCGACGGCCGACGGGGTGGCCAGCACCCAGCGGTCGGCGGGCTCGTCGTCCAGGGAGGTCACCGCGACGCCGGTGCGGACGGTGCCGCCGTGCGCCTCGATGTCCGCCACCAGCGCGTCGACCAGCACGTGCATGCCGCCCGCGATGCCCTGCACCGCCGACCCCGCGGGTGCCGACGCGCGCAGGCTCCGCACCGCACGGGCCAGCGAGCCCCGCTCGCGGCGCAGGGCGTCGGGCAGTCCCGGCGCGACGGCGTCGACCGTGAGGTCGTCGGGGTCGGCGGCGTGCACCCCACCGACCACGGGCCGCACCAGCCGGTCCAGCACACGGGCTCCCATGCGGCGGCGCACCAGGTCCCCGAGCGAGGTCGCTCGGGTGGCCGGGAGCACCGCGTCCAGGCTCGCGCGCGCGGCCCCGACGAGCCCGAGCGTCCGGCGCGCGGCCCAGGGGTCGGCAGGGATGCCCAGCAGGCCCGTGCGGGGGAGCGGGCCGTCGCCGTGCGGGAGGTGCACCCAGGCACCGTCCGGCTTGGGCGTCCGGATGCGGTCCGCGAGCCCCAGCTCGTCCAGCAGCGCGGCGACCGTGCCGCCGCGCGTGGCGTAGGACTCCGCGCCTGCGTCGAGCCGCAGCCCCGCGACGGTGTGCCCGGCGGCCGCCCCGCCCAGGGTGTCGCGCTGCTCCAGGACGAGCGTCCGCAGGCCCTCGTGGGCGAGCTCCCGGGCGGCGACCAGCCCTGCGATCCCGCCGCCGACGACGACCGCGTCCCAGGTCATCGTCAGATCTCGTGGACCAGCTGGGCCACGCGCGTGAGCACGGTCGGGTCGGTCTCCGGCGGGACGCCGTGCCCCAGGTTCACCACGTGCCCCGGCGCCACCGAGCCGCGCGCGACGACGTCCCGGACGTGCGCCTCGAGCACCGGCCACGGGGCGGCCAGCAGCGCCGGGTCGATGTTGCCCTGCAGCGGCGTGGTGCCGCCCAGCCGGCGGTTCGCCTCGTCCAGCGGCAGCCGGTAGTCGACGCCGACCACGTCCGCGCCGACGTCACGCATGGCCACCAGCAGCTCGCTGGTCCCGGTGCCGAAGTGGACCTTCTTCACGTCCAGGTCCGCGACGTGCGTCAGCGCCCGGGCCGACGCGGGCGCGACGTGCGCGGTGTAGTCCGCCAGGCTCAGCGAGCCCGCCCACGAGTCGAAGAGCTGCGTCGCGCTCGCACCGGCCAGCACCTGCGCACGCAGGAACGCCCCCGTCACGTCGGCCGCCCACTGCGTCAGCGCGGTCCACGTGGCCGGGTCGGCGTGCATGAGCGTGCGGGCGGCCAGGTGGTCCCGCGACGGGCCACCCTCCACCAGGTACGCGGCGAGCGTGAAGGGGGCGCCCGCGAAGCCGATCAGGGGGGTCTCGCCGAGCGCGTCCACCGTGAGCGCGACCCCGTCCGAGACGGGCTGCAGCGCCTCCGGGGTCAGCGGGCCCAGGTCGCGCAGGCGGGCGACGTCGTCGGCGGTGCGCACCGCGGCGCCCATCACCGGGCCGACGCCGGGCTTGATCTCGACGTCGACGCCCGCGAGCTTGAGCGGCACCACGATGTCGGAGAAGAAGATCGCGGCGTCCACGTCGTGCCGGCGCACCGGTTGCAGGGTGATCTCGCTGGCGAGCGCCGGGTCCAGGCAGGCGTCGAGCATCGCGGTGCCGACGCGCGCCGCGCGGTACTCGGGCAGCGACCTGCCGGCCTGTCGCATGAACCACACCGGCCGTCGCGACGGCGCCTGGCCGGAATACGCACGGACCAGCGAAGAATTCTTCGTGCGGCCGTCGACGAGGGGGTGCGAGGAAGGAAGGTTCACGTCGCCGATTGTGCCGGACAATTGTCGAGATGATTAACTCGGGCACGTGGTGCTGCTGTCCCTCGCCGCCAGTCACCACGACCTCGACCTCGATGTGCTGGAACGTCTCTCGTCGGACGTCCACGCCGTCGCGTCCGAGCTCGTGGGCTCGACGGCCCACAGGTTCGTGTCCGGTGCTGTCGTCCTGGCGACGTGCAACCGGTTCGAGCTGTACCTGGAGGTCGACGACGCCGCGACCACCCCGTCGGCCCGTGCCGCCGCAGCCCAGGCTGTCGCCGACCGCTCCGGCTACACCGCGTCCCAGGTGGACACCCACCTGCGCGTCCGGACCGGCACCGACGCCGCCGCCCACCTGTTCTCCGTCGCCAGCGGGCTCGACTCGATGGTCGTCGGCGAGCGGGAGATCCAGGGGCAGGTCCGCCGCGCTCTGACCGCCGCCCGTCGCGACGGCACGACCACCTCCGGGCTCGAGTCCCTGTTCCAGGCGGCGTCCCGCGTCTCGCGGCTCGTCGAGAGCCGCACCGGGCTCGGTGCCACCGGCCGCTCCGTGGTCGGCGTCGCGCTCGACATCGCCGAGCGCGAGCTGCCCGACTGGTCCGAGGTCCGCTGCGTGCTCATCGGCACCGGCTCCTACGCGGGTGCGTCGCTGGCCGCCCTCAAGGCCCGCGGCGCCGGTGACATCCGGGTGTACTCCGCCTCCGGGCGGGCCCGCGCGTTCGCCGCCGCGCGCGGCGTCCGGTCGCTCCCGGCGTCCGCGGACCTGGCCGCCGAGGTGTCCGACGTCGACCTCGTGGTCGCCTGCAGCGGAGCCGCCGGCGCGGTGCTCGGGGTCGACGCGCTCGCGGCCGCGCGGCGGGGCTCGGCCTCCCCGCTCACCGTCGTGGACCTCGCGCTGCGGCACGACGTCGACCCCGGCGTCCGCTCGCTGCCCGGGGTCCGGCTGGTCAGCCTGCACACGGTGGCCGAGCACGCGCCCGCGGAGCACGCGGCCGTCCAGACCGCCCACGACGTCGTCATCGCGGCCGCGGAGGCCTACGAGGCAGACCGCCGGGTCCGCGAGTGGAACCCCGCGGTGGTCGCGGAGCGCACCCGGATCCTCGGCGGGCTGGAGGCCGGCCTGAGCGAGCTGCCCGACGACGCCCGGGACGAGCGGTCCGAGCGGGCCCTGCGCCGCCGCACCCGCGCCCTGCTGCACGCCCCCACGGTCCGCGCCCGCGAGGCCGCCCGGGCCGGGGACGCGATGACGTACGCGGCCGCCCTGACGGAGCTGGCCTCGATCCCGGTGCCGACCGTGGCAGCCGACGCGCACTGACGCGGGGACCTGCTTGTCTCAGCGGTTGATAGAGCGTGCCGGGCCTGGACGGGGGGGAGGGCCAGGCCCGGCACGCGTCCCGTGAGGGTCACATCACGTTGGCGACGTGACCCTGGTACGGAACCCTCGGTAGGGCGCGCTCAGGAGCGCACCACCTGCTGTTGGGGGGCAGCAGGCCCGGGGGCCCAGGTGTGGGGGACCACCTGGTTGGTCTGGATGTCGGTGAGCTCGGCGGCATAGACGATGCCTTCGTACACGCCGGCCTCGACACGGGTGAGGTGGAGACGCTCGGCGCGCTCGATGTCGTCGCCGAGGTGGGAGATGCGGGCGACGACGTAGCGCTGGGCGTCCTGCCACTGGTCGACGACGCGGACGCTGAGGCCGTTCCAGCGGGCCGTGAGGTCCAGCTCGAACAGCTCGGTGACGTCCTCACGTGCGACGCGGCGGTACCAGCGGCCCGACGGGGACTGGTGGAAGCCGGTCTCCGCCAGCGGCGGGTTGGCCAGGGCCAGGACCACCGTGTGGCCGCTGTCGACGACGTCGGCCTCGAGGTAGGCGCCGTGCCACTTGGCGACGGGTCCGACGCAGCGGGAGAGGGACGCGAGCGACGGGCGGGGGGCGCCCAGCTGCGTGACCGTCCAGCCGGCGCCGACGTCGCCGTAGCGCGCCAGCAGGGTGGAGGTGCCGTTGTCGTAGATGCGGACCAGCTCCGCGCCCGGGGGGATGCGGGAGTGGCGCAGCCACCAGAGCGGGAGGATGTAGCCGGGCACGTCGCGGTACTGCAGCTGGGGGGATGACTCGAAGCGCAGGACGTCGATCGAGCGGTCGTACGGGCTGAAGGGCGAACCCTCGTACCCGAGACCGTGCACCTCGAACAGCTGTGCCGGGGTCGTCGCGAAAGCGACGTCCTCGGCGCGCACCACGTACCCCGCCAGACGGTCATGGCCCGCGGTGAGGTGCGCGCGGGTGAGCGCTGGCGTGATCGCCTTCTGCATGAGCGTCACGATGGGCATCCTTGCCAGAAAAGGGGTGAACCGGATGTTTCAGACCGGTCGGTGCACGATTGTGCAGGGCATACCGGGCACCTGTCCAGGAGCGATCACTCGTTCGGATGAAATCGCAGGTCAGAAGCATGAGAGCGATCCCGTCGAAGCGGTTCCTCTTCTGCTCGTGGGTCGACAGAAGATGGTCGAAAGGCGCCGATCGTTCACCCGAATGGAGCAGTCGGGGTGGACGGTACCGCCAGATGGGTGTACCGGCCCCGATCAGGCGTCGAGGTAGCCCACGAGGCTGTCCGCCAGCCCGGTGTACGACGCGGGCGTGAGGTCGGCGAGCCGCGCGGCGACGTCGTCGGGAAGCCCGAGCCCGCCGATGAACTCACGCATGTCCGCAGCCGTCAGACGGCGGCCGCGGGTCAGCTCCTTGAGCCGCTCGTACGGGTTCTCCATGCCGGTGACCCCCGCGACGGAGGCGGCGCGCATGGCCGACTGGACGGGCTCGCCGAGGACCTCCCAGTTCTCGTCGAGCTCCCGGGCCAGCAGCGCCTCGTCGACCGAGAGCGCCCGCAGCCCGCGGGACACGTTGTCGATGGCCAGCAGGGAGTGCCCGAACGCCGGACCGATGTTGCGCTGCGTCGTCGAGTCGGTCAGGTCGCGCTGCAGGCGGCTGGTCACCAGCGTGCTGGCCAGGGTGTCCAGCAGGGCGCTGGAGAGCTCGAGGTTGGCCTCGGCGTTCTCGAACCGGATCGGGTTGACCTTGTGCGGCATCGTCGACGATCCCGTCGCCCCCGCCACCGGGATCTGGATGAACACCCCGCGCGAGATGTAGGTCCACACGTCGGTGGCCAGGTTGTGCAGCACCCGGTTGAACCGCGCGACGTCCGCGTACAGCTCGGCCTGCCAGTCGTGCGACTCGATCTGCGTGGTCAGCGGGTTCCAGGTCAGGCCCAGGTGCTCCACGAACGCCTTGCTGACCGCCGGCCAGTCCGCCCCMGGCACCGCCACGACGTGCGCCCCGTACGTGCCGGTCGCACCGTTGAGCTTGCCCAGGTACTCGTCGCCGGCGATCCGCGTGAGCTGGCGGCGCAGCCGGTGCGCGAGGACCGCCAGCTCCTTGCCGAGCGTCGTCGGCGTCGCGGGCTGCCCGTGCGTCAGGGCCAGCATCGGCTGGTCCCTCAGCGACCGCGCGAGCTCGGCCACCTGGTCGACCAGCGCCGTCGCAGCCGGTGCCCAGACGTCCTGCACCGCGCCGCGCACCATCAGCGCGTACGACAGGTTGTTGATGTCCTCGCTGGTGCACGCGAAGTGGACCAGCTCCCCGACCTCGCGCAGCGCCGACCCCTCGGGCGCGGCCGCGAGCCTGCTCTTGAGGAAGTACTCGACCGCCTTGACGTCGTGCACGGTGATCTTCTCGATCGCCGCCAGCTCCGCCACCTCGTCGGGCCCGAACGTCGCGACCACGTCCCGCAGGTACGCGACGTCCGCGTCGGTCAGCGTCGGGGCGCCCGGCACGACCCCGTGGGCCGTCAGGTGGATCAGCCACTCGACCTCGACGTGCACCCGCTCGCGGTTCAGGGCTGCCTCGCTCAGGTGGTCGACCAGCGGCGCGACCGCCGCGCGGTACCGGCCGTCGAGCGGGCCGAGGGCGATGTGCGGGGTGACGTCCGCGAGCCGGACACGTGCGGGGGAGGTCATGGAGGCATCATCCCAGAGCGCACCGATCGGTCCCTGCGCGTCCCACCGCCGGCCCTAGGCTGCGCGTGACACCGCCTCCCTCCCGTCGTCGGAAGAGCCCATGAACATCGCCCTGTGGATCGCTGCCGCCCTGCTCGCCCTCGCGTTCCTCGCGACCGGCCTGCTGAAGATCACGCAGTCGAAGGAGAAGCTCGCCGCGGCGGGGATGGGCTGGACCGAGAGCTTCAGCCCGGCCGCGATCAAGGCGATCGGCGTCGCCGAGGTGCTGGGCGCGATCGGCCTCATCCTGCCCGCCGTGCTGGACATCGCACCCTTCCTCGTGCCGATCGCCGCCGTCGGTCTGGCCCTCGTCATGGTCGGTGCGATCACCACGCACGTGCGCCGCAAGGAGACGCCGATGGTCGTGCTGAACGTGGTCCTGCTCGCGCTGGCGCTGTTCGTCGCGTGGGGACGGTTCGGCGCGTACGCGTTCTGAGTCGCGACGCGCCTGCGCGTCCGCGGTCGCAGGACGCTGGTCGGTACCCGCCGGTACGGCGGACCGCCCGACTGCTCTGCTCCGCGAGACAGCGACCTGACGCGAGGTCGGTCAGTAGCCTGTGCGCACCGGCGCAGACCGCCGGTCCCCGACACCGAGGAGCCCCGTGGCGACGCAGGCGCGCAGGCCCGGCGCGGTGCTGCTGGTGGGTGCGTTCGTCGTGGTCGCGGTGGTCGGCTCGGCGCTGGCGGGGCCGTTCCGGCTGGTGCAGCGCAACGCCGAGGGGCCGATCGCCGTCCCCACGATCGTGCCCCCGGTGAGCACCCGTAGGCCGCTCCCCCTCGAGCAGCTGCTCGACGGGGAGCAGGTCCCCCTGCAGACGCAGCGCTGGGTCTACCTCGTCGTCCTGTTCGTCGTCGCCGTCATCCTGGCCGTCGTGCTCGGCCTGCTGGTGCGGTGGGTCCGCCGGATGATCGACCGGCGGGTGCCGCCCGACACGGACGCGGCCGCCCCGGACGTCGAGCTCGCCGGCGACGTCCAGGACAGCGCGATGCCGGCGCTGCGCGAGGGCGTCCGGCGCGCGACGCAGGTGCTCGAGGACGAGGTGCCGCCCGGGGACGCGGTGATCGCGGCGTGGGTGGCGCTGGAGGCGTCGGCGGAGCGCAGCGGCCTGGTGCGGGACCGCGCGCAGACCGCGACGGAGTTCACGGTCGAGGTGCTCGACGCGACCCGGGCGGACCCGGCCGCGACGCGGGTGCTGCTGGAGCTGTACCTGGCGGCGCGGTACTCCGAGCACGTCCTCACTCCCGGTGACGTCGACCAGGCCCGGACGAGCCTCGCGGCGATCGCCGTCGACCTGACCCGACGGGCGGACGACGCATGAGGTGGGACTGGCGGCCGCCCGTGGCRTTCCTCGTCGGTGCCGTCGCGAGCCTGGCGGGCGGGCTCACCGTCGTGTCCTCCGTCCTCGTCGGTCTGCTCGCGGCGGCCGTCGTGCTGCTGCTCACGCGGGTGGGCGGGCTCCCCGACCCCGGCTGGGACCGCCGGCACTACGACCGTCGGCACGGCGCCCGCAGCGAGGTGCAGGACCTGGCGTGGACGATGCTCGGCCGGGACGGGCGGATCGGGGAGCGCGTCCTGCGCCAGCTGCGCGAGGTGGCGCGGAGCCGGCTCGCCCGGCACGGGCTGTCGCTGGACGACGCGGACGTCGAGCAGGTCCTCGGCTCGCGCGCCCACCGGACGCTGACCACCACGCGTTCCCCGCTGCCGAGCCTCGCCGACCTGCGGCACACCCTGGACGTGCTCGACCGCCTCGGACCCACTCGCGACACCCGTACCGACAACCCTGGGAGCCCCCTGTCATGAGCGAGCAGCCCACCACCCTGACCGTCGCGCAGGTCGCCGACCGCGGGAGCGCGGTGCTCGACGAGGTCGCCACGCTCGTCGTCGGCATGCGCGAGCCCCTGAAGGTCGCGCTCGCGGCCGTCCTCGGCGGCGGTCACGTGCTGTTCGAGGACGTGCCCGGACTGGGCAAGACGCTGGCGGCCCGGAGCCTGGCGACGGCCCTCGGGCTCGCGTTCCGGCGAGTGCAGTGCACGCCGGACCTGCTGCCGTCCGACATCACCGGGTCGAGCGTGTTCGACCCGTCGACCGCGTCCTTCGCCTTCCGTCCCGGCCCGGTCTTCGCGGGGCTGCTCCTGGCCGACGAGATCAACCGGACCGCCCCGAAGACCCAGTCCGCGCTGCTGGAGGCGATGGCCGAGCGGCAGGTCACCGTCGACGGCGAGACCTACCGGCTGCCCGACCCGTTCCACGTGGTCGCCACGTCGAACCCCGTCGAGTACGAGGGCACGTACCCGCTGCCCGAGGCGCAGCTCGACAGGTTCATGGTCCGCGTCGCCGTCGGGTACCCCGAGCGCGACGCCGAGGTCGACGTGCTGTCCCGACGGCTCGCGCGGCGCCAGGAGATGGGCTCGGTGCGGACCGTCGTCGACGCCGCCACGCTGCGCGCGATGCAGGCGGGGGTCGAGTCCGTCACGGTGGACACCGACATCCTGCGGTACTGCGTCGACCTCGCCGCGGCCACCCGGGCGCACGACGCCGTCGAGGTCGGTGCCTCGCCGCGCGGCTCGCAGGCGCTGGTGCTCGTCGCGCGGTCGCTCGCGGTGCTCTCCGGGCGGGACTTCGTGACCCCCGAGGACGTCAAGGCCGTCGCGGTGCCCGCCCTGGCGCACCGGCTGTCGCTGACCCCGCAGGCGTGGGCGACGGGCACGGCACCGCAGGGGGTCGTCGCCGACGTGCTGGCGCGGGTCGCGGGTCCGACGACGGCGCGACGCCTATGACCTGGGTGCGCTCGCGGGCGACGACGGCAGCGGTCGCCGTCGGCCTCACGCTGGTCGTCCTCGGGGCGCTGCTGGGGCGCCCGGACGTCGCCGTGCTCGGTGCGGCGCCCCTCGTCGCGGGGGTGTGGGACTGGCGACGACGGCCGGCCGTGGACCCGACGGTGCGGCTGGAGGCGTCGGACGCGCCTCCGGTGGCCGGGACGCTGCGGGCGGACGTGGTCGTCGCGTCGCCGTCGACCGTCCTGCTCGGTGCCCGCCGCGGCCCCCGCGTCCTGCTCGACGCGTGGGTGACCGTCGACGGCACACGGCGGTTCCCGCTCGTCGTGCACACCGTCCGCACGGGGCCGCAGGACCTCGCCCTGGTCGACGTGCAGGGCGTCGGACCGGGTGCCGGGTGCGTGTCCGAGCCCAGCCCGCCCGCGACCCGGTCCGCGCTCGTGCTGCCCGCCCCGCGTCCGCTGGGTGACCTGCCCATGCCCCCGCGGCTGCGCGGGCTCACCGGTGCCCACGAGTCGCGGCGGCCCGGCGAGGGCGGCGGGCTGCGGGACGTGCACCCGTTCGCGCCCGGTGACCGGCTGCGCCGCATCGACTGGCGCGTGACCGCCCGGCGGGCCCCTGACCTGCACGAGCTCTACGTCCGGCGCGAGCACGCGCTCGCCGAGGCGGTCGTCGTCCTGGTCGTGGACTCCCGCGACGACGTCGGGCCCGACCCGATGACCTGGCGCGGCTCGACCCCGCCGCGGGCGCAGGACCCCACGTCGCTCGACCTCGCCCGGCAGGCGGCGACGTCGGCCGCGCAGGGGTTCCTCAACCTCGGCGACCGGGTGGGGCTCGACGACCTCGGCGCGGTGCGGCGACCCCTCCCGCCGGGTGGCGGCCGGCGGCAGCTCGACCGCATCCGGCACGCGCTCGCCCTGACGCGGCCCGACGGGGACCCGCTGCGCCGTCTGCGCGCCCCGCAGATCCCGTCGGGTGCGCTGGTGATGCTCTTCTCCACGTTCCTCGACGACGAGGCCGCCCTCGTCGCGTCCGTGTGGCGCCGTGCCGGGCACCGCGTGGTCGCGGTCGACGTGCTGCCGACCCTGCGGGAGCGTCACCTGGGCGACCGGGAGCGGCTCGCGATGCGGATGATCCGGATCGCCCGGGAGGACCGGCTGGCCGAGCTGGCGGACCTCAACATCGAGCTGGTGACGTGGCGGGAGTCGCCGCACGTCGCGCTCGCGTCGCTGGCGCGTCGGGTGCAGCGCAGGGCCGGGGCGGCGCGATGAACGAGGTGACCGTCGACCTGGTCCGGCCCGTGCCGGCCTGGGCCCTGCGCGGGGCGGTCGGGGTGCTCGGCGCGGTGCTGCTGCTGGTCGCGTTCGCCGGGGTGAGGCCCCACCCGCTGCTCGTCGCCGGGTTCGTCGCTCTGGTCGTCGCGACGGTGGTCCTCCCGGAGCTCGGCCTGACCGCGCTCGTCGTGCTGGTCGCCGGGGTGCGGGTGGCCACCGGCGAGCCGCCCGCCCTCGGCATCGTCATGCTCCTGCTCCTGCTGGTGCACCTGTCCCTGTGGGCGGGAGCGCTCGCGGCGCGGACGTCGTGGCGGACGCAGGTCGAGCTCGGCGTGGTCGTGCACGGGCTGCGCGACGTCGCGACCGTGCAGGTCGGGGCGCAGATGCTGGCCGTCGTGGCCGTGCTGCTCGGCGGGGTGACGGTCGGGTCCGGTGACCTGTGGCGGGCGCTCGCTCTCGTGGCGGCGATCGGCGCGACGGCGCTGCTGCTGCCGCGGCGTTCCTAGGGCGGCGAGCGCGCCGAGCCCGGAGGGGACGGCCGTGGCAGGCGTGCGAGCGCCGGGACCGAGCCGCCCACAGCCCGCACCGTCCCCAGGTGCCCGACGGTCGGTGCGCGGCCGCTCGTAGCGTCCCCGCATGGTTCCCGCCGACGGTCTGCCCCTGGTCCTGCGAGCCCTTGACGACGTGGAGAGCGCGTCCCGGTCGCTGCGCGGCGCCGCGGCCACGTCGTGGTCGTCCGAGGCCGCCGACCGGTTCCGCACCGCCCTCGACGAGGCGCAGTGCTGCGTGCACGGGGTGCTGGTCGCGGTCGAGCGGACCGTGCAGCCCGTCGCCGCGGCGGACCTCGGGGCGGGTGGCCTGTGATCTCCGACCCGGCCGACGGGTACCGCGTCGTCGGCGGTCCCGGGCCCACCGTCGCGGACCTGGAGGAGCTGGCGTTCACCTGCCGCCTCCTCGAGGGGGCCGCCGACCGCCTGGACTCCGCGTCGTGGGCCTTGGCGCGTGCGACGCAGGGGTGCGACCCGCTCAGCCCGGCGGGGATCGAGGCGCGGCGGGTCCTGGCCGCCGTGTGCGAGGGGCCGAGGTCGCCGTGGCGGGCTGCCGACCACCTCCGGGACCTGGCGGCAGCGCTGCGACGGGTGGTCGAGCTCTACACCGAGGCTGAGTCGCTCGCGCACCGGGCGCTGCGCACCGGGGTCGTCGCCGTGGCGAGCGAGCTCGGGGAGCGGCCGCTCCTGGCGGCGACCCTCGGGGTGGTCGGGACGGGGGTCGCCGTGGCGACGCTGGGCAGGGTGGCCGTCGGGAGCGCGGTGCTCTCGGCCCTGGTCGGGCGGCCGGACCCCGTCCGTCGCGCTGCGGGGGTGCTGCCTGGTGCGCTGACCGCCGACGGCCGCGCGGAGCTGGGGATGCTGGCGGTCGGCGCGTTCGTCCGCGCCTCTGCACCCGGGCGGCAGATCCCTCACCTGAGACCGGTCCCCGAGGGCGCGCGGCTCCTGTTCGACGCTGTGCCGCCGGCCGGTCCGACCGCCCTGCTCGTGCGCGCTGACCCGCCTCAGCTGCCCGCGCCGCGGAGCGTGGCGGCCGTCCTCGACAACGTGGCCCGCAGCTACGACCGCGAGCCCACCCCGTTCCGCCCCGGCACGCCCGCGGGAGCCATCTCGGTGCAGCAGCTCACGCACCCCGACGGGACGCGGACATGGGTGATCGAGATCCCCGGCACGGAGGACTGGGACCTGAACGACGTCAACCCGATGGACCTGACCACCAACGGCCGCCTCCTGGCGGGACTCGCGGACGACCTGACCGACGCGGTGCTCGACGCCATGCGGCTGTCCGGCATCGGGGCCGACGAGCCCGTCCTGCTGGCCGGCCACAGCCAGGGCGGGATGGTGGCGCTGTCGGTCGCGGCGGCGGCCGGTGGGGCGTACTCGGTGCGCGCGGTCGTGACGGCCGGGACGCCGGACGTCCCCCGGGCGGTCCCGGCGGGGGTGCAGGTGCGTCACTACCGGCACACGGAGGACGTCGTGCCCCACCTGGACGGCATCGCGAACGTGACCAGCGACCGGGTCACTGCGGTCACGCGGGACCTCGCGACGAGCGGCGGACCGACCGACCCGAGCGTCGAGGAGGCGCACGCGATCCGCCGGTACGTCGAGACAGCCGCGGAGGCCGATCGGGTGCTCGCTGGGAGCCCGGGGGTGCGGGCCTTCGACGCCGCCGCCCAGGAGGTGCTGGGACCACCCGGCACGACGGCCGTGACGCGGCAGTTCGTCGCGACGCGCGACCCGGAGGTGGTCGCCGCGCAACCACCGCGGCTGCTGCCTAGTAGGTGACCTCGGTGGACGACGAGCGCTCGACGCGGGGGCCGGGGATGAGGACCGAGAGGACCAGGCTGACGATCGAGATGATGATGGCGCCCCAGCACGCGACCCCGAAGTTGTCGATCCGCAGGCCCCAGTCGGTCGCCTCCGTGATCCACGCGGTCAGCATGAGCATGAGGGCGTTCACGATGATGGTGAACAGGCCCAGCGTGAGGATGTACAGCGGGATCGAGATGAACGCGACGATCGGCTTGACGATGGCGTTGACCAGCCCGAACACCAGCGCGATGAGCAGGATGATCGCGAGCGTCTCCCAGTTGCTGTCACCGCCGACGATCGACAGGCCGGGCAGGATGAGCGTCGCGAGCCAGATGGCGACGCCGTTGATGAGCACGCGGACGAGGAAGGCCATGCACCGATCCTGCCATCGGGCTCGCGAGGTCGCCCCGAGGCGCGCTGCCGGACTCGTCCACCCCGCCGGTGCGCGCACGTGGGCTCGGCGCGAGACTGGACCGCAGGTCGAGCCTCGTCGGCGGTGCGGTGAGTGCCGCGGCGAACGAGCCGAAKGAGGACCGGGACAGTGTCTGTGGTGCAACCTGACGAGGACCCCGCTCCGCCGGGGTCCGGTGGCTCTGCGGCGGGTGCGGACGCTCGCGCGCCTGCGGAGGTCGCCCGGTGGGCGTGGCCGGCGGTCGTCGCCGTGACCGCGCTCCTCTTCGTGGGCGAGACGCTGAGCGCGGCGGACAGCGGCTGGCCACTCGGCGCGACCCTCGTGGCGATCTCGATGGCCGGGTTCGTGGTGCTGACCAGCATCGGGTGGTACCGGTCGCGGCGGCGTCGGGACTAGGAGACGGAGCGTGCCGTGCCGSCCGCTCCCTCGACGAGCGGTGGCATGCTGAGGCCGTGACTCGCGTCCCCCTGCGTCCGGCCCTGGCAGACCTGCCGCCCTACGTCCCCGGGGCTCGTGTCCCGGTCGGCGCCGCGGCGTTCAAGCTGTCGTCCAACGAGAACCCGTACCCGCCCCTGCCGTCGGTGGTGCTCGCCATCTCCGACGCGGCCGAGGACATCAACCGGTACCCGGACATGTACGCCACCGAGCTGGTCGGAGCCATCGCGGTGTCGCTCGGCGTCGCGCCCGAGAGCATCGTGGCCGGGTGCGGCTCGGTGGCGGTGCTGGGGCACGTGCTCACCGCGGTGTGCCAGCCGGGCGACGAGGTCGTCGTGCCGTGGCGGTCGTTCGAGGCGTACCCGATCGCGGTGACGCTGGCCGGCGCCCAGGGCGTGCACGTCCCCGTGGGCGACGACGGGCGGCTGGACCTGGAGGCGATGGCCGCGGCGGTCACCCCGCGCACCAGGGTCGTGCTGGTGTGCAGCCCGAACAACCCGACCGGTCCCGCCGTGCACGCCGACGAGCTGGCCGCGTTCCTGGCCGCCGTCCCCAAGGACGTGCTCGTCGTGCTCGACGAGGCGTACGTCGAGTTCGTCCGGGACCCGGAGACGCCCGACGGTCTGGCCGTGTTCGCGGACAACCCGAACGTGGTGCTGCTGCGCACGTTCTCCAAGGCGTTCGGCCTGGCCGGTCTGCGGGTCGGCTACGCGGTCGCGCGCCCGCGCCTCGCGGCGGGGATCCGCGCGGCGTCGACCCCGTTCGGCGTCTCCCACGTCGGCCAGCTCGCCGCCCTGGCGTCCCTGCGGGCGACCGCCGAGCTCATGACCAGGGTCGACGCGATCGTCGCCGAGCGTGCGCGGCTCCTGGCGGGGCTCCGGAAGCAGGGCTGGACGGTCCCCGACAGCCAGGCCAACTTCGTCTGGCTGCCGCTGGGCGACCACGCGGCGGCGTTCGCGGAGCGGTCCGGACGTGCGGGGGTGCTCGTGCGGCCGTTCCAGGGCGACGGTGTCCGGGTGAGCGTCGGTGAGCCCGAGGCGACGGATCTCCTGCTCGAGATCACCGCGGAGTGGCTCGCCCGCTGACGGTGCGGGGGGAGGTGTAGGGACTCGACAAGGTGGTGCGTCGAGGCTTGTGCGGGTCTTTCTCGCGCAACCTACGGTGCCGTAGCCTACGCTGTCGTAGGTTTCGAGCCTCACCCCGGCGCGGCCCACCCGCCGCTGCACCGCGAAGGAGAACCGCGTGGTCCCGAACGGCCCCCAGACCGACGACGGCCTCGTGCAGCTGCTGACCCCCACCGGCCAGCGCACCGCACACCCCGACTACGACCCCCGCATCGCCCACCTCGACGCCGACGCCCTGCGCGCGCTCTACCGCGACATGGTGCTCGTGCGCCGCTTCGACAACGAGGCGACCTCCCTGCAGCGCCAGGGCGAGCTGGCCCTGTACGCGCAGTGCCTCGGCCAGGAGGCCGCGCAGATCGGCTCCGGCCGCGCGCTGGCTCCGCAGGACCAGGTGTTCCCCAGCTACCGCGAGCACGGCGTGGCGTACACGCGCGGCGTCGACCTGGCGGACGTGCTGCGGCTGTTCCGCGGCATCGACCACGGCGGCTGGGACCCGACGGCGTACGGGTTCCACCTGTACACGCTGGTCATCGGCTCGCACACGCTGCACGCCACCGGCTACGCGATGGGGCTGCAGCGCGACGGCGCCGTCGGCACGGGCGACCCGGCGCGGGACTCGGCGGTCGTCACGTACTTCGGCGACGGGTCCACCTCGCAGGGCGACGTCAACGAGGCGCTCGTGTTCGCCGCGGTGAACAACGCCCCGGTCGTCTTCTTCTGCCAGAACAACCAGTGGGCCATCTCCGAGCCGACCAGCCGGCAGTCGCGCGTCCCGCTGGCCGACCGCGGTCCCGGCTTCGGCATCCCGAGCGTGCGGGTGGACGGCAACGACGTCCTGGCCACGTACGCGGTCACGGCGGAGGCGCTCGAGCGGGCGCGCTCCGGCGGTGGCCCGACGTTCATCGAGGCGTTCACGTACCGGATGGGCGCGCACACCACGTCGGACGACCCGAGCCGCTACCGCTCCGCCGCCGAGGAGGAGTACTGGCGCCAGCGCGACCCGATCGACCGGCTGCGGCTGTACCTGGAGGACCGCGGCGAGCTGCCGCAGGACTACCTCGACACCCTGGCCGCCGAGGGGGACGCGCTCGGGATGCGCATCAGGACCGCGGTGCGTGCCATGGGCCGCCCGTCGGCCGCGTCGATGTTCGAGCACGTGTACGCGACGCCCCACTCGGTCGTCGAGTCCGAGCGCCAGTGGTTCGAGGCCTACGAAGCGTCGTTCCTCGATGCCGGGCAGAGCCGTGAGGGGAGCCACCGATGACCACCATCACGTTCGCCAAGGCGATCAACCACGGCCTGCGCAAGGCGCTCGAGCAGAGCCCCAAGGTGCTGCTCATGGGCGAGGACATCGGCGCGCTCGGCGGGGTGTTCCGGGTGACCGACGGGCTGCAGAAGGACTTCGGCCAGGAGCGCGTCGTCGACACCCCGCTCGCCGAGTCGGGCATCGTCGGGACCGCGATCGGGCTCGCGATGCGTGGCTACCGGCCCGTGTGCGAGATCCAGTTCGACGGGTTCATCTTCCCGGCGTTCGACCAGATCACGACCCAGCTGGCCAAGATGCACTACCGGTCGAAGGGGCGGCTGAACCTCCCCGTCGTCATCCGCGTGCCGTACGGCGGCGGGATCGGCGCCGTCGAGCACCACAGCGAGTCGCCCGAGGCGCTGTTCGCGCACACGGCCGGCCTGCGGGTGATCAGCCCGTCCAGCCCGGCCGAGGCCTTCACGATGATCCAGCAGGCGATCGCGTCGCCGGACCCGGTGCTGTTCTTCGAGCCCAAGGGCCGCTACTGGGAGAAGGGCGACGTCGACCTGGACGCCGCCGTCGACGCCCCGCACCCCGCACTGGACACCGCGAAGGTGCTCCGCCCCGGCACGGACCTCACGCTCGTCGCGTACGGCCCCACCGTGCAGACCGCGCTCAAGGCCGCCGAGACGGCCGCCGCCGAGGGCACGTCGATCGAGGTCGTCGACCTGCGGACCCTGTCGCCGCTCGACACCGCCACGGTCGCAGCCTCCGTCCAGCGGACCGGCCGGTGCGTCGTCGTGCACGAGGCCCCCGTCCTCTACGGCACGGGCGCCGAGGTGGCCGCGCGCATCACCGAGGACTGCTTCTTCCACCTCGAGGCGCCCGTCCTGCGCGTCGGCGGCTTCCACACCCCGTACCCGGTGGCCAAGATCGAGCACGACTACCTGCCCGGGCTGGACCGCGTCCTCGACGCGGTCGACCGCTCGCTGGCCTTCTGAGGAGATCCCCGTGCCGACCTTCCAGCAGTTCCCGCTCCCGGACGCGGGCGAAGGCCTGACCGAGGCCGAGATCGTCGCCTGGCACGTCGCCGTCGGCGACACCGTCGAGGTGAACCAGACGATCGTCGAGATCGAGACCGCGAAGTCGCTGGTGGACCTGCCGAGCCCCTGGTCGGGGGTCGTCACGCGGCTCCTTGTCGAGCCGGGGCAGACCGTCGACGTCGGGACGCCGATCATCGAGGTCGACACCGACCCGACAGGGGCAGCCCCCGACGTCGAGGAGCCCCCGAGCACCACGTCCCCGTCGGGCGGCGCGATCGAGCACGGCCATCGCGGGGGAGGGAACCGGCACGCGGGCGTGGAGCCGGGAGGATCCGACGAGATCGCGGCGGCCCGTGACGACCGCGCAGCCGAGCCGGAGCCGGAGCCTGCTGCGCGAGAGGCGGTGCTCGTCGGGTACGGCCTGGCCGAGCCCACCACCGGTCGCCGCGGCCGCACCGCGGACGGCTCACCGGCCGCGACGACGCCGCCTGCACCACCCGCCACCGCAGCCGCCGTGACCTCGTCGCAGCGCGAGGCCACCCGGCACGCGCTCGCCAAGCCGCCGGTCCGCAAGCTGGCGCGCGAGCTGGGCGTGGACCTGGACTCCGTCTCGCCGACGGGCCCGGGCGGGATCGTCACCCGCGAGGACGTGCTCGGCCGGGCGGCGCAGGCCGAGGCGCGGACCCTGGCCACCTACCCCGGCGACGACGCCCCCTGGCTGGCCAGCGGCACGGTCTCCTCCGACGGGCGCCAGACGCGCGTGCCCGTGAAGTCGGTGCGCAAGCGGACCGCGGAGGCGATGGTCACCAGCGCGTTCACGGCCCCGCACGTCACGGTCTTCCACACGGTCGACGTCACCAAGACGATGAAGCTGGTCGAGCGCCTGCGGGCCGACCGCGAGTTCGCCGACGTCCGCGTCACGCCGCTGCTCATCGCCGCCAAGGCCCTGATGCTCGCCGTCCGCCGGCACCCGGAGATCAACGGGAGCTGGGACGAGGCGACGCAGGAGATCGTCTACAAGCACTACATCAACCTCGGGATCGCGGCGGCGACCCCCCGCGGGCTCGTCGTGCCCAACATGAAGGACGCGCACCGCCTCAACCTCAAGGACCTGGCGAGCGCGCTCGCGGACCTCACGTCGACCGCACGGGCCGGCAAGACGTCGCCCACGGACATGTCCGACGGCACCATCACGATCACCAACGTCGGCGTCTTCGGCATCGACACCGGCACGCCGATCATCAACCCGGGGGAGGCAGCGATCCTCGCGTTCGGCGCCATCCGGGAGCAGCCGTGGGTGCACAAGGGCAAGATCCGGATCCGCCACGTCACGCAGCTGGCCCTGAGCTTCGACCACCGGCTGGTGGACGGGGCGCTGGGCTCTCAGGTGCTGGCCGACGTCGCACGGGTGCTGCACGACCCGTCGCACGGCCTCGTGTGGGGCTGACCCTCGTCGTCCGTGTGACACTCGCCCGATGATCCGGACCCTGACCGAGCACGACGACCTCGAGCTCGAACGGGTCGGCTACGAGCGCGGGGACCGGCTGCGTCCGGACACCGGCAGCGCGGACGCGCACCGCTACCGGGTCGACCCCGCCAACCCCATGGTGGTCGACGGGCTGGTGCTGCTGGAGCAGGACGGCGACACCTACCGGTTCCTCGACGCCAACCGGGTCCCGCTGACCGTGCGCGACCTGCGCCGGTTCCGGATCCTGGTCAAGGTGTCCCAGGCGCGCCCGACCGACCACGAGGCGACCGGCGTCCCGTCGCAGCCGGAGTCGCCGGAGCTGGCCGACCTGCGCGACGACGCCCTCGACAACGGGCTGCTCGACGGGGTCGACTTCGCGATCGGCACGGCGACCGCGCCCGAGACGATCACGTTCGAGCAGGGCTTCGTCGTCGGCTACCGAGACGCCGGCACCACCAGCACCCTGTTCGCGTCGCGGTCGTTCGCGCAGGCGCGCGCGGTGTTCCTCGACGAGGCGTGCTGGCTGGGTGCCGAGCGGGGACGCGGACCGTACGTCGGTCGTGATCAGGCTGTCGGCACGGAGGAGTGGACCGTCGCCATGGTGGTGGCGGCGTACGAGCGCCGGCTGCTCGACGAACCTAGGGACGGCGCGGAGCAGTAGTGATCGCGCGCCCCGCACCCACTCTCATCTGACCGTACAGCTGTCAGACGGCCGGGACGACGCGGTGCACGAGCAGCCGAACCCTGGCGGATGCGGCGCGGCTCAGGAACTGGTTGGGCCTTCCGGTGCCGAACCTCTCGTGCAGCACCTTCGCCGCAGCGGGAGCCTCGACCCTGGCGGGCCAGTCCTGCACCGTGCGGCCTGCGACGTTCGCCGCTTCGAGCAGCCGGTGAATGTCGATCGCGTCTGACCTAGCGAGTCGGCCCACGTAGGAGTGGGCTTTCATCACCAGAGCCGCGCCGACGTCCGGCAGGAGCAGGGTCGTGTTGACCTCGCTCCCGTCGGTCAGGTCTGCGGTGATCTCGACGACCGTCGGCCGTTCGAGCAGCGCGGTCAGCAGGCCGGGGATCTCGTCGACCACGAGCTGCCCGTGTTCCTGGTTGGTGACGAGCCGTCCCTGGTAGGAGGGTGCGAGCACGTCGATCACCAGTTCCCGTTGGCCGTCCTGACGTACGAACCGGTTGCCCTGGGTCTGTTCGTACCCGGCGTGCAGCAGCGCAGCGAGCAGCCTCTCATCGCCACACACGTCGAATGGCACACCCATGTCGGCGTCAGCCGTCTCGCGAGCGGGGGCGAGGTGCGTCGCGCCGAGCGCGTGCACCAGGAGCGTCACAGCCAGTCCACCGACGAGCCGGTAGGGCACGTCGAGCCTCGACGCGATCGCGGCGATGTCTGCGGCAGCCAGCCAGCCCGCGTCGGTCGCGCGCGACGTCGACACCAGGGTCAGCGGATTCACTTGGGGACCTCAGCGCCTTCCAGGAGCCGGGCGCGGAGGTGGTTCGCTGCGGCCTCATCACCGTCCTGGACCAACGTGACCCACACCCTCCACGGGTCGGCCAGGCGCAGCCCCTCGCGCTCGACGGCGCCCGGCAGTGCCTGGGGATCGTCCGGGACGACGATCGTCACGGTCGCGTCCGCAGCCGCAACGGGCGTGCAGCGTGCGGCGGTCAGGTCGACGAGGCGCTCCGCCCAGATCGTGGTGCGGTCCGGGCGGGCCCACGGCGCATAGCGGTCGGCGGCGACCTGGCCGGTGACCGCGTACTCCACCCCGGCGTCGCTCAGGACTTCTGCGATCGCTGTGGTCGCGGTCACGGGAGCGTCGAGCGTTAGCCATGTTGCCGAGGTCTTGGGGCGCGGGTAGTTCTTGACCAGCCAGTTGCTCGCGAGGTCCGGTCGGCGGACCGTCCACCCGTCGTGGCGGCGCGCGATGATGTCGCTCAGCTGCTTGAACGACTGAGACACCCGGGCCTGTGTCAGGTCGGTCTCGTGCGCGAGCTTGGTCTGAGACCGGGGAGTCGGGTCGTTCAGGAGCGCCAGCGTGAGCGCAAGCTGACCCCAGGGCGCGCGACCGGGCTTCGCCGTCACGTCGTTCCGCGGCTCTGGCGCAGCGTCGATGGCGTGCGACCGACCGTCGCGGTCGATGAGCGTTCCGGTCACAGGGCCGCGCTCCGGCGCAACGAGAACGGACAGCCCAGCTTCCCGGGCGGCGTCGAGCGCGACGGCTGTGGCGGACTGGGTGATGACTAAGGGACGTGTCATCGGGTGGACCAGCAACCTCTTGGCGTACCGGTTGACGAGCGAAGGGTGCAACGCTGCTACGAGCGCCACGTCGTAGGCGGTGGAGAGCAGTTCGGGGCCCTCCAGCGCGATGTCTGCACGCCGATCAAGGGCGAGGGCCGGCCGGACGGCATGCAACTGCGCCAACTCTGCCCAGACATCGCTCATAAGCATTATCAACCTACCTTTCATATTGCTTATAGTTTAGCGCTGAACAGTCACTTTATCCAAGAGTTGTTCAGGGACATCTGGTGGCGGCGCTGCTCGGTTCCTTCTCCAACCAGGGTCAGGTGCCGCACTCCAGCGTGCGGTTGGCGCCCAACTCGGCACGATCCGGACTGCACACCTGGGTGTCGAGCCGCGTTCTAGGGGGTACGCACATCCGCACGCACCCCGGAGGCCCCCATGGACATCACGAACCACCGCCCCACCCGCCGAGTCGTGGCCATCGGAGCCGTCGCCGTCGGTCTGTGCATCGCGGGCACCGGTGTCGCGACCGCCGCTGCACCGAGCTCGGCGCTGTCCCGGTCGGTGACCGAGATCCTGCAGTCCGCGGGCGTCCACTGGTCGACGATGCCGGAGGGGTACACGCCGGAGCAGTACGAGGCGTTCTGGGGTGCGGGCTACACGCCCGAGAACGTCGAGGAGCTCGGCGCGCTGTGGAACCTGGAGGCCACCGAGACGAAGGCGCGCGCCGGCCAGCTCCTCCTCGACGGTCAGCCGGTGCCGGTGGCACCCGGGGGCGGGACGGAGACGGGGACGGAGACCGGGACGCAGATCACCGACGAGCAGTTCGAGGCGTTCTGGGGTGCGGGGTACACGCCCGAGGACGTCGAGGCGCTGGGGGCGATCTGGAGCACCGGGTTCGTGGAGACCAAGGCGCAGGCCGGCCAGCTCCTCCTCGACGGGCAGACTCTTCCGGTGCCCCCGAGCGGCACGCCCGGCCAGTCCTGAGCCCGTCGCCCGGCACGACCTTCGTGAGGAGAACGACGTGGACGAGCTGACGCTGCGGACGGGGTTCGAGATCGAGCTGCTGGCCCCGGTGGGATCGGACCGACGGGTCCTCGCCGACGAGCTCGCCGCCCGCCTGGGCGGCCGGGTGCGGCGGTCGTTCCACACCGACAGCGAGTCGTCGGTCGTGCCGGGCGTCGGGGTCTTCCGGCACCTGTCGCCGGCGTTCGACGTGGTCGACGCCCACGGACGTCCCGTGGCGCGGCTGGTCGACGACATCACCATCGAGGCGGACCTGACGCCCGGCGCCCCCGGGCGTCCCGGGTGGTACCGCGTGCTGTGCGACGACGCCCGCCTGCTGCGGCTGGTCGAGCGGCACGCGGACCCCGACGCGCCGCTGACCACGGTGCTGGACCCGGTCGCGGAGCTGTTCGGGGTGCACGCCGAGGCCGTCGGTCGCGCGGTCCGGGTCGACGACGTCGGCGGYGCCACCGTCGCCGTGGCGATGCCCCTGCCGTCGGGCCGCGAGCGTCCGTGCGAGATCATCACGCCGCCGATCGAGACCGACCACGTCGCGGCGCTCGAACGGCTGCTGGTCCCGGCGCGCGAGCTCGGCTTCACCGTCCCGCAGGAGGCCGCGGTGCACCTGCACGTCGACGGGGCGCCGTTCCGTCGGCCGGAGGCCTTCGCCAACGTCGTCCGGCTGTTCGGTCACTGGCGGGAGGTGCTCTGGGCGGCCCTGGAGACCAACCCCGCGTGCCGACGGCTGGCCCCGCTGCCCGAGGCGCTGCTGGACCTGGTGGAGACCAGCGGCGACGCACGTGCGCAGGCCACCGGTCTGACCAAGTACGCCGACGTCAACCTCACGCAGCTGGTCACGAGCAGACCACTGCGGGACACGCTCGAGGTGCGGATCCTGCCGGGCGCGATCGACGGGCCGGCCATCGTGCGTCGTGCCGCGCTGGTCGAGGCCCTGCTCGCCCGCTGCCTCGACCCGGAGCCGCTGCCGCGCCCCGGTGCGGGCGCCACCCTCGACGACCTTCTCGGGGTCCGCCGGTGACCGCGGCGATCCCCGTCGTGGAGCACGAGCTGGACGACCTCGTCCGCGTCCACCTCGCCGGGCTGCTGCGGTACGCGACGGTCCTGACCGGTGACGGCCACACGGCCGCCGACCTGGTCCAGGAGGTGCTGCTGCGGGCGCACGTGCGCTGGACGCGGATCTCCCTCATGCAACGCCCCGACCTGTACCTGCGCCGGATGGTCACCAACGAGCACCTCTCCTGGCGCCGACGCTGGCACGTGCGGACGATCCGGCCCGCCGCCGACGAGGTCCTCGCCGCGCACGCCGACGCCCACGGCGACCACGCCCACGGTGTGGTCGAGGAGGACGCGATGTGGGGCCGCCTCGAGGCACTGCCGCCGCGACAACGCACCGTGCTGGTCCTGCGGTACTACGAGGGCCTCACCGACGCGGAGATCTCCGAGGTGCTCGGCACCTCCCCGGCCACCGTCCGGTCCCACGCCAGCCGAGCACTGGCCACCCTGCGCGACACCGACCTCTCGACCCGACCGGAGCAGCGATGAGCACCGACCCGCACGACGACGAGCTGATCGCCCGGATCACCCGCGCCCTGCACTCGCGCGAGGCCGACCAGCCCGACCCCGCCGTGGTCGCGGCACGGCTCCAGACGGCTCTCGCCCACCCGCCGGAGGCGACGGTCACCACGCTCGTGCGCCGGGGCGGGAAGGTCGTGGCCGCCGGTGCGGTCATCTCGGCGCTGGCTGTCGCTGGTGCCGGTGCGGCCGCGGCTGCCAACCCGTACTCCGGGGTCGCCCGGGTGGTCGAGGACGTCGCGCAGTCCGTGGGCCTCGAGTGGTCGGCGATGCCCGACGGGTACACCCGGGAGCAGTACGAGGCGTTCTGGGGCGCGGGCTACACCGTCGAGGACATGGAGGCGCTCGCGGACCTGTGGCACCTCGACGCGACCGCGACCAAGGCGCAGGCCGGGCAGCTGCTCCTCGACGGGCAGACGCCCCCCGTCGCGCCCGGTGGGGCCGCTGCGGACCCGGGGGTCCTCGACGCGGAGCTGGTCGACGCGTTCTGGGCGGCCGGCTACACCGACGCGGACCTCGAGGTGCTCGGGCGGCTGTGGCACACCGAGGGGTACGAGACGAAGGCGCGCGCCGGCCGGATGATCCTCGACGGGGAGCCGCTGCCCCTCGCGTCCCCGGCGGGCTAGCGAACGGGGGCAGGGGCCGACGGGGACAGGGGCCGCGACCATGCGACCTCGCGGTGCAGCTGCCCGGTCTCCACGAACAGGCGGACCTGGTGGGTCTGCGCGAGCACGCGCGCGAGGTCGTCACGGTCGGCCGCGGAGAACTGCAGTCCCTGCCAGAACGGCCCTGACCGCCGGCTGAACAACCACGCCCGCTGGACGCCCTCCTGCGCAGCACGGGCGAGCGCAAAGCGGGCGAGCTCCGTCCCCCTCCCGCGGGAGCGCTGGGACGGGCGCACGGCGACGCTGCGGATCAACGCGTGGGTCCCGTCCTCGCTGACCTCGTAGCCGGTGCTGCCGACGATCTCGCCGGCGGCGTCACGCTCGATCCACAGGCGCACGGTCGGGGCGTCGAGACCGCTGCGTGTCAGGTCGACCTCGGTCAGGAACGCCGTGAGCGCCGCGAGGTCGTCGCGACGGGCTCGTTGCAGGGGCACCCGCCAAGTCAAGCACTGCCGGCGGGACCACCTGCTGCACGGCGTTCCACCAGGAGCGCCGCGACGCCGAGCACGATCGCGCCGATCTCCGAGATCGCCGACAGCCACACGGGGACGCCCACCCACTGCTCGTGCACCCCGAAGAAGCCCCCGGGCGTGGTCGAGATGAGGAACGCCGCCAGGGTCGCCACGCCGAACCCGATCGCGCCCAGCAACGGCAGCCAGTGCCGCCAGACCAGCACCAGGACGCCGAGGACCAGGCCGCCGACGCCGTTGAGCAGGAACGCCGGCCCGACGACGTCGAGGGTGTTCATGCCGTTGGCCCACAGGTCGAGGTGGACGACGGCGGAGAGCATGACGCACGCGGACAGGAGCGCCCGCAGCAGGTCGGAGCCAGCCTGCCACCCGGTGTGCCAGCTCATCTCACGCCTTCCCGTTCAGGACGGCTCCGTTGCTGACGTGCACGTCGAACTGCGCGAGCGGTGAGGGTGCCGGGCCGGAGACGTTGGCGCCGGTCAGGTCGTAGACCGAGCCGTGGCACGGGCACTTCAGCTCGTCACCCTCGGGCGCGACGGTGCACTGCTGGTGCGTGCAGACCGCCGTCAGGGCGACGACMTCGCCCTTCGTGGGCTGCACCAGGATGATCGGCTGCCCGTCGGCGAGCTTGGCGGAGATCGCGCCGCCCACGGGGATGTCGGACAGCTGCGCCAGCGTCCCGTCGTCGCTCTCCGCAGGCGCGTCGGCCGGGGTGTCGGAGCCGCCGCACGCGGCCAGGACGCCGGCGGCGGCGACACCCATGGTCACCAGACCGGCCCGGACCAGCACCTCCCGCCGGTCCAGGCAGCCGTCGCAGGTGTGGGTGGTGCTCTGTGCAGTCGCGGACATCGGGACCTCCGGGTCGGACCTGGTGGGGCTGACACCTGTGTCACGGTGCCGGGCCCGTCGAGGTTCACCCCGGCGCGCCACGTTCACCCGAGCGCGGCACCAGTTCCAGGGTGCCCGCTCGGCGTGGGTTCGTCCTGCGCGCGGGCCACGGCGGCCTCGTCGGCGACGACGGCGGTGACCCCGCCGACCGCGGTCGCGGCGCCGGCCGCGCTCGCAGCGTCGTCGTCGAACCGTCCCTGGATGCCCGAGACGTTCCGGAGCGGCAGCTCGGGGAGCATGACCGTGAGGATCACGCCGAACACCATGATGAACGCGGCCAGCAGCAGCACGGTGTCCACCGACTGCGCGAAGCCGTCGAGGAACGGCTGCGCGAGCCGCGGGTCGAGGGCGTTGATGAACGACGAGTCGTCCAGCGACGGCACCGTGCCGCCGCCGCCCTGCAGCATCCCCAGGACGGGCGCGTTCGCGGGGTCGGCCACGACCGCCGGGTCGGCGACCGCCGCCTGGAACTCCGGCGTCTGGGACGCGGTCCGGAACGCCGCCGCGATGTTGGGGCCGACCGTCGAGAACAGCACCGACAGGAACACGGCGGTCCCCAGGGTGCCGCCCATCTGCCGGAAGAACAGCGACGACGACGTCGCGACGCCCATGTCCCGGACCTCCACGGCGTTCTGCACGGCCAGCACCAGCGGCTGCATCGTGAAGCCCAGCCCGAGCCCGAAGAGGATCGACACGGCGAACACGTACGGCAGCGTCGTGCCGGCCTCGAGGCGGGAGAAGAACAGGGCGCCCAGGCCCATGAGGACGGTGCCGATCACGGGGAACGCCTTGTAGCGGCCGGTCCGCGACGTCGTCTGGCCGGCGACGATCGAGCCGGTCATGATGCCCAGCGTGAACGGGATCAGGGTCAGCCCGGCCTCGGTGGGGGACTGGCCCTTCACGATCTGCAGGTACAGCGGAAGCGTCGCCAGGCCACCGAACATGCCGAGGCCGATCACCGTGTTGGCGGCAGCGCCCACGGAGAACGTGCGGTTCCGGAACAGGTACAGCGGCAGGATCGCGTCGGCCCTGGCGTACCGCTCGGCCAGGATGAACGCCGCGACACCCAGCACGCCGACGACGTAGCAGGCCAGCGACCGCGGCGAGTCCCAGCCCCAGATGCGGCCCTGCTCGGCCACCACCAGGAGCGGCACCAGCGCGACGATGAGCGCCAGGGCTCCCGGGTAGTCGATCCTGTGCTCGACCCGCTTGAGCGGCGGCAGGTGCAGCACGCGCGCGACGACGATGATCGCGAGGATGCCGATGGGCACGTTGATGAGGAAGACCCAGCGCCAGCCGGTGATCCCGAGGATGGTCTCCGCACCGGCGAAGAACCCGCCGACCACGGGACCGAGCACCGACGCGGTGCCGAACACCGCGAGGAAGTAGCCCTGGTAGCGGGCACGCTCGCGGGGGGCGACGAGGTCACCCAGGATGGTGATCGCCAGCGCCATGAGGCCACCGGCGCCGAGGCCCTGGACGCCGCGGTAGACCGCCAGCTGGTACATCGAGTCGGCGGTGCCGGACAGCAGCGAGCCCACCACGAAGATCGAGATCGAGATCAGGTACAGCGGCTTGCGGCCGTAGATGTCGGAGAGCTTGCCGTACAGCGGCGTGGAGATCGTCGCGGTCAGCAGGTACGCCGTGGTCACCCACGCCTGCAGGGACAGACCGTGCAGGTCGTCGCCGATGGTCCGGATGGACGTCGCGACGATGGTCTGGTCGAGCGCGGCGAGGAACATGCCGAGCATCAGCCCGCCGAGGATCGTGAGGATCTCACGGTGCGTCGGGGGCACGAACGTCTGCCGTTCGGGGGCGGCGGTGTGCTGTGAGGACATGAGACCTTCTCGGCCGGAATGATTGCGCAGGACAACTAACGTGCCGCAACAACGGTGCACCCGCCATGTGTTCCCCGCCACAGGGTTTTCCCGCCCGGCGTCCGCGAGGTGGATAAACGCTTCAGCGGGGCGGACGCCGATCGGCCGTCACCGTTACCGTGTCCGGCATGCCCATGCCCGCGACCGGTCCGCTGCGCCTCGCGCGCGGGGCCGTGGTCGCGGTCGTGACGGTCGCGCTCGCAGCCCTCGCGCACGTGCTCGCCGGGGGCGCCCTCCCGCCGTTCGTGGTGGTCGTCAGCCTGACCGCGCTCGTGCTGGCCGCCGCGGTGGTGCTCACAGGCCGTCGGCTCGGGGCCGTCGGTGCGGTCGCCCTGCTCGGCGTCGGGCAGCTCGCGGTGCACTCGTCGTTCAGCCTGTTCACCTCCATGGCGTGCATGCCGGGACCCTCCGACCAGGCCGCCCTCTTCGGGCACCAGCACCATCCCGGCATGGTCATGCAGTCGCAGACGGCGTGCACCGCGATCGACCCAGGGCTCGCGCAGCCGGTGCTCGGCGAGTCCGCGATGCTCGTGCTGCACGTCCTCGCGACCGTCGTGGTCGCCCTCGTGCTCGTCGGCGCGGACCGTGCGCTGTGGTGGATCGCGGCGTGGCTGCGTCCCCTCGTCGGCGGCCCCGCGGCCGTCGTCGTCGTCCCCCGACCCGCGCTGCCGACGCCGGGCGAGGTCCCCTGGTCCGGTGACGCCTGGTGGCGTGACGTCGTTCCCCTGCGCGGTCCGCCCGCGTGGCAGTCGCCCACGGTCCCTCCTCGCTGATCGGCAGCGGTCGGAGGGCTCGTGCGCGCGCGCCCGCCCTCGACCACCACTGCCACCCCCAAGGGGAACCTGCCATGCGTTCGATCAGCCGTCTCGGCGCGACCACCGTCGTCGCCCTCGCCCTCGCCGTCGTCCCGCTCACCGCCGCGTCCGCGCACGTCCGGGTGGTCCCCGAGCAGACCACCGCAGGAGGATGGACCGTGCTCACCTTCCGCGTCCCCAACGAGTCGGAGACGGCCGCGACCTCGCAGGTCACCGTCGACCTCCCGACGGACACCCCCCTCCTGTCGGTCTCCACCAAGCCCTTGCCCGGCTGGACGGCGACCGTCGAGACCGCCCCGCTGCCCGAGCCCGTCGACTTCTACGGGACAGAGCTGACCGAGGCGCCCTCGCGCGTCGTGTGGACCGCGGCGCCTGGTGCCGAGATCGTCGACGGCCAGTTCCAGGAGTTCGAGGTCTCTGCCGGCCCGCTGCCCGACGCCGGCACCCGCCTGGTCCTGCCCGCGCACCAGACCTACACCGACGGCACGGTCGTCGACTGGGTGGACGTCGCGGAGGAGGGTGGTGAGGAGCCCGCGCACCCGGCGCCGGAGCTGACGACGACGGAGGGTGCCGACGAGCACGGCACCTCCGACGAGTCCGACAACGCCACCGTCGACGAGGCAGCGGTCGTCACCACGGCCGCCCCGACCGCGTCGGAGCCCGACACGCTCGCCCGGGTGCTCGGTGGCGCCGGCCTCGTGCTCGGCGTCGTCGCGCTGGTGCTGGCCGTGCTCGGACGACGTCGCCGGAGCGACGCGTGAGGCGGACCCTCGCCGGGGCGCTCGGCGTGCTGCTCGGCCTGGCGGCGGTCGTCCTCGGGGCGCCCGCCGCCCAGGCGCACAACGTGCTGCAGAGCACCGACCCGGCCGAGGGCTCGACCGTCCAGGTGGTCCCGGAGCAGGTCACGCTGACCTTCAACGAGCCCGTGCTGATGGTCGGCACCGAGATCATGGTGCACACGGCCGACGAGACGATGGTCAACATCGGACCGCCGATCCTCGTCGACAACACGGCCGGTATCGCGGTCACGGGGGAGCTCCCCGCCGGCGAGTACACGGTGATCTACCGCGTCACGTCCGCGGACGGGCACCCGATCGAGGGGCAGTTCCGGTTCACGGCTGCCGAGGCCACCTCGTACGGGGTCGCGACGGTCGCGCCGACGATGACACCCTCGCCGACCACCTCCGCCGAGGTCCAGGCCAACGAGTCCGCCGCGCCGAGCCCGTCACCGTCCGCCTCCTCGGCACCCGCTGCCGCGGAGGAACGCGTCTCCGGCGCGGTTCTCGTCGGGGCCGTTGCCGCGTTCGTGGTGATCGGCGGTGTCGTCGCGTGGCTGCTGCTGAGGCGGCGCCCGGCCGGGCGACCGACGGACCTGACCGCAGATCCACCGTCGGGAGGCGTGTGAGGGACGTGCTCCCCGGCGGCTGCGCCAGCGGACCCCTCCGGCTCGATGCCGCGAACGCCGCGAACGTCGCGCGAGACGTGACCGACGGCATGTCGGGCCGGTCGCTGCGGCGACCTACGCTGGTCCGATGACTGCGCCGGTGACGAGCGCCGGCCGCTCAGGTGCCGGTGAGCCGGGGGCCGACGCGCGTCGGCCCCCGAGCCCCTGGCGCGTGCTCGCGCTGGTGCTCGCCGCCGTCGCCGCCGCGCTCCTCGGCGTCGCGTTCTCGGGGGCCGCGCTCCCGGCCMTGCTGCGCGACCCCGGCGCCGCCGTGCGCTGGGGCCTGCCCGCGACGGAGGTGCTCACCGAGCTCGCGGGGTCGGTGACGCTCGGCGCGCTCGTGCTGGCCGTGTGCGTGCTCCCGCGCCGCGCCGCCGTCGCGTCGACCCGCACCGCCCGAGCGGGCATCGGCACCGCCGACGGGCGGGCGTACCCGCGCAGCACGCTGGTGGCCGGGTTCGCCGCGGGCACGTGGACGCTCCTGTCGATCGTGCACCTGGTGCTCACGTACGCGAACGTCGCCGGGCGGCCGCTGGACTCGGCCTCGTTCGGTGCGGAGCTCGGCGTGTTCGTGACGCAGATCGACCTCGGCCGCACCCTGCTGCTGATCACGACGGTCGCGGCCGTCGTCACGGCCCTCGCGCTCGTCGTCACGACGCCCACCGGCGCCGCCTGGACCGCCGCGATCGTGCTCGTCGCGCTCTGGCAGCAGGCGCAGCTCGGGCACGCCGCGGGCGCCTCCGGGCACGACATCGCGACGTCGTCGATGGTGGTCCACCTGGTCGGCGCCGCCATCTGGATCGGCGCGCTCACGGCCCTCGCGCTGCTGGTCCGGCGGGTGGGCACCGACCTGTCCGCGTCGGTCGCGCGGTACTCGGTCATCGCCGGCTGGTGCTTCGTCGCCGTCGCCGTGTCCGGGCTGGTCAACGGCCTGCTGCGGACCACCGGCTGGAGCGACCTGACCACCACCTACGGCCTGCTGCTGATGGCCAAGGTGGCGCTGTTCGGCGTGCTCGGCCTGCTCGGGCTCGCGCACCGCCGGGCCGTCCTGCCGCAGCTGGCGACGCGCACCACCGACTGGCTGTTCTGGCGCCTGGTCCTCGTGGAGCTGACCGTCATGGGTGCCGTCTCCGGGGTGGCCGTCGCGCTCGGGGAGACCGCGCCGCCCGTGCCGGAGGAGCCCCCCGCCGACCCGTCGCCCGCCTACCAGCTCACCGGCCACCCGCTGCCGCCCGAGCCCAGCGGGATGCTCTGGGTCACCGAGTGGCGCTGGGACCTGGTGCTCGCGTCGGCGGCCGTCGCGGGGCTGGTCGTGTACTGGCGGTGGGTCCTGCGGCTGCGTCGGCGGGGCGACTCGTGGTCGATGGCGCGCGCCGCGTCCTGGACCGTCGGCATGGTCCTGTTCTTCTGGGCCACCAACGGCGGACCCGCTCTGTACGGGCACATCCTGTTCAGCGCGCACATGGTCCAGCACATGGTGCTCGCGATGGTCGTGCCCCTGTTCCTCGCGCTCTCGGCGCCCGTGACCCTCGCGCTGCGCGCCCTGCCGGTCCGCTCCACCCAGCTCCGCGACGACGACTCCCGCGGCCCGCGCGAGTGGATCCTCACGATCGTCGACAGCCACGTCGGGCACTTCCTCGCGCACCCCGTGGTCGCCGCCGTGAACTTCATCGGGTCGATGCTGCTCTTCTACTACTCGGGCCTGTTCGAGTGGTCGCTGCGCAGCCCCGTCGGGCACCTCGCGATGGTCGTGCACTTCACCGCCGCCGGGTACCTGTTCGTGAACGCGCTCGTCGGCATCGACCCCGGCCCCAAGCGGCTGCCGTACCCGCAGCGGCTCCTCCTGCTCTTCGCGACGATGGTGTTCCACGCGTTCTTCGGGGTGACCCTCGTGTCCGGCGACGTGCTGCTGGTCGCCGATTGGTTCGGGCTCATGGGCCGCCCGTGGGGCCCGTCCGCGATCGCCGACCAGCAGCTCGGCGGCGCGATCACCTGGGGCATCGGGGAGATCCCGACGCTGGCCCTCGCGATCGGCGTGGCACTGGCCTGGTCCCGCGACGACKACCGCACCGCCCGCCGCCGCGACCGCCAGGTCGACCGCGACGGCGACACGGAACTGGACGACTACAACGCGATGCTGGCCGACCTGGCGGACCGCGACACCCGCCCGACCTGACGAGCGCCGCCCCGCGACGGTCGCGGCCGACCTTTCGACCGCGACCGTCGCTCGACCTGACCAGCGCTGCCCCGCGACGGCCGCCGCCGAGTTGGCCGACCGCAGCGCGGCCGACCGAGCAGTGGGGTCGCAGGAGGTCGAGGCGACCACAGCCCGGCAGTCGACGCGGTCCCGCACAGCTGCCCGTCCGGCGGTCCCCGACCGGGCTCGTGTCGGTTGTCGTAGCGCGGGTGCGCACCCCACGGCCGGTCCCGTCGTCCCTGCTCGCGCTGGCGTTCCGGCAGGAGGACCTGCTCTCCGCGGCACAGTGCGGCGCCTTCGGCATCGACGCCGACGCGCGCACTCGCCTCCTCGGTGCGGGAACGTGGCAGCGCGTGACGCATGCCGTCTACGACGTGGCGCCCGGACGCGACCGCCGCCGCGACGCGGATCATCGTCGCAGGCGTGCGGCGTGGACAGGGCTGCTCGCCCTGGGCCCGCGCTCGGTCGCGGTCGGACCGTGCGCTCTCGCTCTGCTGGGCGTTTCCGGGCTGCCGCTCGACATCGTCCCGGAGGTGGCGCTCCCCGACGGGCGGTTCGGGCGCAGTCGGGACGGTGTCCGGGTGCGGCAGTTCAGCGACGCAGTCACGAGCACCTACGGCGGTCACGGGATCGTCTCGCTCAGCTCGGCGCTCGTGCAGGCGCTCCCCGAGCTGCCTCGGGTGAACGCTGTCGCGGTGATCGACGACTGCCTGCGCCGTGGGCTCCAGTCATGGGCTGACATCGACGGCGTCCGTCGACGGGTTCGATCGCGCCGGGGCAGTGCCGGGCTGGAGGGACACGTGTTCGGCCGCGTGGACCCCCGCGCCGAGTCGCCGCTCGAGACCTTCGCGCGTCTGCAGTGCGTCGATGCGGGCATCGCGCCGGACGAGCTGCAGGTCGTGGTCCGGTCGTCAGATGGCGTGTTCCTGGGGCGGGGCGATCTGGGCTGGCGGCGCGACGACGGCGGCTGGCTGATCGCAGAGATCGACGGACGCGAGTTCCACGACGCACCCGACGCCCTGCACCGGGACCGGACCCGCCAGAACGCGCTGGTCACCCGTGGCGCCGCCCAGGTCCTTCGCTTCACGTCGAAAGACATCAGATCGCAGACGATCCCACCCACGGTCCGCGCGGCACTGACCCGCCCGCCGAGAACAACCTGAGTCGCGYTSYGGWCGGTCAGAACGCGACCGACGTTGTTCTCGGCCGCGGGACATCGCGCGGTAACCGGTGATAGGACGGAGCGCATGACTTCTTCCGTCTTTCATGACCTTGATCAGTACGTCGCGATCCCTCGGGTGAGCGGGTTGGTGCTCTCGCCGGACGGGTCGCGGGTGGTGGTCAGCGTGGCGACGCTCGACGCCAAGTCGACCAAGTTCGTGACCGCGCTGTGGGAGGTGGACCCGACCGGGGAGAAGCCCGCACGGCGTCTCACTCGGAGCGCCAAGGGGGAGGCCAGCGCGGCGTTCACGCAGAGCGGTGACCTGCTGTTCACCAGCGCGCGGCCGGACCCGGACAGCAAGGCAGACGACGACGAGCCGGTCCCGGCGCTGTGGCTGATGCCGCGCGACGGCGCGGAGGCGCGCGTGGTGGCCGACCGCGCGGCGGGCCTGGGCGGCGTCCAGGTCGCTCGGCACGCGGACGTCGTGCTCGTCGGCTCGGACGTCCTGCCGAGCGCGACGGACGCCGAGGCGGACGAGAAGCTGCGCAAGGCCCGCAAGGAGAAGAAGGTCCAGGCGATCCTGCACGGCGGCTACCCGGTCCGGTTCTGGGACCACGACCTGGGGCCGGAGTCGCCGCACCTGTTCGTCGCGGAGATCGGCGCGGACGTCGTCGCACCCCTGGCCGGGGCGAAGGACCCGCGCCTGACGCTCACGGACGTGACGCCGGGAGCCCGGTCGGCGCTGGTCGAGCAGGCCGCGGCGATCAGCCCGGACGGCGGCACGGTGGTGACCGGCTGGAACCTGCAGCTCGCGCGCGGTGCGCAGCGGGGGCGGCTGGTCGCGGTCGACGTGGCGTCGGGGGAGCACCGGGTGCTCGTCGACGACCCCGCCGCGGACCTCTGGTCGCCGGTGATCTCTCCCGACGGGCGCTGGGTCGCCTACGTGCGGGAGAGCCTCTCGACGCCGCACGACGCCCCTCGCGTCACGTTGCAGCTGGTCGCGCTGGCCGGCGGGGAGCCGAGGACGCTCGTCGAGAGCTGGGACCGCTGGCCGCAGCACCCGGTCTGGCTGCCCGACAGCACGGGTCTGCTCGTCTCGGCCGACGACGACGGCCGGGGGCCGGTGTTCCGGGTCGACCTCGCGTCCGACCAGGTCACGCGGCTGACCAGCGACGACGCCACGTTCACCGACGTGTCGGTGAGCCCGGACGGCTCGGTGGCGTTCGCTCTGCGCGCCTCCTACGAGGCACCGGCGCACCCCGTGCGGATCGACCTGGAGACGGGTGCGACGACGGCGCTGCGCAGCCCGGCCGCGACGCCCGAGCTGCCCGGCACGCTCACCGAGGTGGAGACGACGGCCGAGGACGGTCGGCGGGTGCGCGGGTGGCTCGCGCTCCCCGAGGGCGCCAGCGAGCACAGGAAGGCCCCCCTCCTTCTCTGGATCCACGGCGGTCCGCTCGGGTCGTGGAACGCGTGGTCGTGGCGGTGGAACCCGTGGATCCTCGTCGCGCGCGGGTACGCGGTCCTGCTGCCCGACCCGGCGCTGTCCACCGGCTACGGCCAGGACCACGTGCAGGCCGGCTGGGGGGCGTGGGGCGCGGCGCCGTACACGGACCTGCTGGCCATCACCGACGCGGTGGAGGCACGCGACGACATCGACGAGACGCGGACGGCCGCGATGGGCGGCTCGTTCGGCGGGTACATGGCCAACTGGGTGGCGGGGCACACCGACCGGTTCCAGGCGATCGTCACGCACGCGAGCCTGTGGGCGCTGGACCAGTTCGGGCCGACGACGGACGCGGCCTTCTACTGGGAGCGCGAGATGACACCGGAGATGGCGCTCGAGAACTCGCCGCACCGGTTCGTCGAGCAGATCGTCACGCCGATGCTCGTCGTGCACGGCGACAAGGACTACCGCGTCCCCATCGGCGAGGGGCTGCGCCTCTGGTACGAGCTCCTGTCCAGGAGCGGCCTGCCCGCCGACGACGAGGGGAGGACGCCGCACCGGTTCCTGTACTTCCCCGACGAGAACCACTGGGTGCTCAGCCCCCAGCACGCGATCGTCTGGTACCAGGTGGTGGAGGCGTTCCTGGCGGAGCACGTGCTCGCCCAGACGGGTGAGAATGCCCCGGTTTATCCACAGATCCTGGGCTAGGAAGCGCTCTCAACATGCGAGGTCGCCCGGTCGGCACCAGACTCGCCGGTCGAGGCCGGGCGACCCGCGCACGGCTCGACGGAAGGACCAGCTATGGGTATCGGAGGCGGAATCGCCCTCATCGTCATCGGCGCGATCCTCTCGTTCGGCGTCAGTGACGCCATCGACGGGGTCAACCTCACGGTGATCGGCTACATCTGCATGGGTGCGGGAGTCATCGCGCTGATCCTGGCGATCGTGCTCAACGCGCAGCGCAGCAACACCTCCCACACGGCGGTCGTCGAGCAGCGCACCACGCCGAACGCGCCGCCTGCGCAGGCGGCCCCGGTGGCACAGCCCGTCCAGCCGGTGCAGCCCGTTCAGCCCGTCGTCCAGCAGCAGCAGCCGCCGGCAGCGCCCCCGGCTGTCTGACCGAGCACGCCGAGACGCCCCCTCCCTGCGGAGGGGGCGTTTCTCATGCCTCCAGCGGGCCGCGCACGATCGAGTCGCCGGAGTGCGCGGGGTCGCCGTCGAACTGCTCCTCGGACACGTCGACCACGGAGAACTGGTCGAGGTCGAGACCTGCGGGCAGGTCGAACCGTCCGGCCGACCCGGCGAGGGTGCCCAGGCTGACCAGCCCGCTGACGTCGGGCTTGAGCAGCCAGACCTCGCGGAAGCCGTCCGGAGAGGACTCGCTCTGGTCGAGGTCGACCACCAGCACGCGAGTCCCGTCGGACCGCGTCTCGACGACTGCGGAGCCGGACGCGTCCCAGCCGGGCAAGGGCTCGAGGACGGCAGTGGCGATCACGGTCACGGGGTCGKGTCGGTTGGCGGCCCACCACGTCGCACCGCCGCCGACCACCAGTCCGACCGCGGCGGCCGCGGCGATCCAGCGCCCGGCACGCGGGCGGCGCGAGTCGATCGGGACGACCGGGGCGACGTCGCCCGACGAGGCCGACGTGACCGAGGCGTCGGACACGAGCGACGAGGCCGACGTCACGGATGCGGACGCTGGGGCGGCGGGCAGGGGTGACGGCGTCACCGTCGGCGATCCGGTGGCGCCGGTCGCCAGCCCGAGCTCCGCCGCGACGCGGTCCCAGACCTGCGGGGCGGGCGCGACGAGCGCGGTGTCGGCGCCGCCGGAGCGTGCCAGGCCGACGACGTCGGTCAGGGACGCCAGCTCGTCGGCGCACCGCTCGCACTCCTCGATGTGCGCGAGGTCGGCGGTCGAGCCGGCGGTCTCGCCGAGGGCGAGGAGCGCGAGCAGGTCATCGTCCACGTGGGACTCATCGAACGGCACCGTCCACCTCCCATCGGGTCCGCAGTCGGGCGAGGCTGCGCCGGACGTGGCTCTTGACCGTGCCCAGCGGCAGGTCGAGCCGGTGCGCGATCTGGTCGTGCGTGAGGTCGTCGTAGAACGCGAGCCGCAGGATGGTGCGCTGCGGGTCCCCGAGCCGGTCCAGCTCGTCGGCGACGACGACCTGGTCGACCACCCGGGTGTCGACGGACGGCACGGGCGACTCGGCCGCACCGGCCACGGACTTGTCCCGCAGCCGTCGGTCGCGGGCGCGCTTCTCGTGGGTGTCCGCGACGACGTGCCGCGTGATGCCCAGGATCCAGGCGGGGAGCCGGGACTTGTGCGGGTCGAACTTCTCCCGGCTGCGCCACGCCTCGACGAACACCTGCTGCGTCACGTCCTCCGCGTCGGTGACGCTGCCGAGCGAGCGGAGCGCGACGGTGTGCACGAGCGCGGACCAGCGCCGGTACGCCTCGGCGATCGCGGCTTCGTCGCCCCGCGCGAACGCGGCGCCGAGCTCCTCGACGTTCTCGCCGTCCGGGTCGAGCCGGTGCGCCGGGCGCGACGAGTCAGCAGACCCGGGCGCGGGTGCGCTCACGGACGGCTCCTCCCTCGTCGGCTCCCGGACGACAGGAGCGCTCAGCAGCGTAGTCACGGCTACCCACTGATCGGCTCGGCTGTGACGACGACGTTGTCCGTATAGTGCCCGATGTCGCGGCGGAACGTGCCGCCGCAGGTCACGAGCACGAGCCGTGGCGCACCGGCGCGGTCGAACCACTGGTCGACCGGCGCCCCGTCCTTGGGCAGCTTCTCGACCGTCACGACACGGTACTCATGGACCCCGCCGTCGGCGGACGTCACCGTCACGACGGCCCCGACCCCGACGTCACGGAGCTTCGCGAACTGCCCTATGCCCGTCTGGACGCTGTCGACGTGCGCCGCGACGACGGTTGCTCCGGCGGGGTCGGCCGGGGCCGGCCCGAACCTGTACCAGCCGGCGCGGTCGGCGTCCTCGGGGATCTCCATCTCGCCGTCGTCGCGCACCCCGACCGGGTCGACGGCCATGTCGATCCCCACGTCCGGCACGGCGAGCCGCACGGGCGGCGGGGTGGCGGCGACCGGCGGGCCGAGGGTCGCCTCGACCACGGGGACGGTCGGCCC